>DASYPG010000548.1:0-10806 GCA_036006885.1 Burkholderiales bacterium
CTTCTTACGCTGACCGTCGGCCTCAAGGACAGCCCGCTGGTGCCGATCGGCCCGGGCTTCTACCCGCGGATCGTCCTTGGGCTCACTGCGGTGCTAGCCGCGGCGCTGCTGCTGATCGATGTCTTGACGAAAGCGCAACCCAGGCCGCTCCCCAAGGCCGACTACGGCAGCGTCGTGCTGCACTTCGCCGTATTCGGCCTTTACGTCGTCGCGCTGCCCTCGCTCGGCTTTCGCGTCGCGACCTTCGCCTACATCGCCGCGACCAACGCGCTGCTCGACCGGCCGAAGAGCGCCAGAGGCTGGCTCCGCGTGGCGGCGGTGTCGCTGATCGCCACCGCGGTCGTCTACCTCGCGTTCGAATACTACCTCTCGGTGCTGCTGCCGCGCGGCCGCTGGACCGGCTTCTAGCATGTACGAGCTCCTCGGCGCCGGCCTCGTCAACATCGTGCAGGTGAAGTACCTCCTGCCGCTTTTTCTCGGCACGGCTGCGGGCATCGTCGGCGGCGCCCTGCCGGGCGTGACGATCACGATGACGATCATCGTGGTGCTGCCTTTCACGTTCGGCCTGGATCCGCTGCAGGGCCTCGCAGCGATGACCGGCGTCTATGTCGGCGGCTCCGCCGGGGGCCTGGTCACCGCCGTGCTGCTCGGCCTCCCGGGCACGCCCTCGGCGATCGCGACCACGTTCGACGGCCACCCGATGGCGAGGAAAGGCGAGCCCGGCCGCGCCATCTGGCTCGGCATCTGGGCCTCGTTCTTCGGCGGCCTGCTCGGCGGAGTCTTCCTCATCGGCGCCACCGGGCCGCTCGCGAAGCTCGCGCTCGAATTCGGGCCGTGGGAGTTCTTCTCGCTCTTCGTGCTCGCGCTGTCGATGGTGGCGGGCCTGGTCGAGGCCTCGCTCCTGAAGGGCCTGATCTCCGGCGCGCTCGGGCTCATCGTCACGGTGCTCGGCAACGATCCGGTGATGGGGCAGGAGCGTCTCACCCTGGGCATCCCGTTCCTGCGCGGCGGCATCGACTTCCTGCCGGTACTGATCGGCGTGTTCGCCTTCGCGCAGATCATGGGCGAGCTCGAGCGACCGGGGGGCGTCGCGGCCGCCTCGGCGCTCGACCGCGGCGTGCGGCTCGCCGTCTCGCATGCAAGCGTGCTGTGGGACATCTTCTCGCGGCCCTTCCAGCTCCTGTGGTGCGCGTTCATCGGCGTGCTCATCGGCGTGCTGCCGGCGATCGGCGGCAGCGCCGCGAGCGTGATGGCCTACGATCAGGCGAAGAAGTTCTCGCGCCGGCCGGAGGCCTTCGGCACCGGCACGCCGGAAGGCATCATCGCCTCGGAGTCGTCGAACAACGCGAACGTCGGCGGCTCGCTGGTCACCATCATGGCCTTCGGCATCCCCGGCGACGCCGTCACCGCGGTGATGCTCGGCGCGCTGACGATCCACGGCATCCAGTCGGGGCCGCTCTTCATCTCGCAGAACCCGCAGCTCGCCTACGGCATCTTCGCTGCGTACCTGCTCGCTCATCCGATCATGGTGCTGCTCATGGGGCTCGGCGCGCGCCTGATGCTGCGAATCATTACCGTGCCGAAGGCCGCGCTTTTCCCGATCGTGCTGGTGCTCTGCGTCATCGGCGCCTATGCCCTCAACAACACCATGGCGAACGTGTACGTGCTGCTCGCCTTCGGCGTGCTCGGCTACCTCATGGTGAAGTTCGGCTTTCCGCTGGCCCCCTTCATCCTGGGCGTGATCCTCGGCGACCAGATCGAGATCAATCTGGTGCGCTCGATCATGACCGACTCCGACCCGTGGCTGTTTGTCACTCGCCCGATCTCGGGAGTGCTGCTCGCCTTGTCGGTCCTGTCGCTCGTCGCCGCGCTCTGGCAGCACCACAGGGTCCGGCGCAAGGGCGCGGGTGGCAACGTCGAAGCGGACTTCTGACCCCTGTAGCGGAACCGCTACAACGTTGTCATATCTTCGCCAATGGCATGGCCGATGCTTGGCGCAGGCTGGACATGCTCTATCTCGTGTTCGGACACACCGCCGAGGAGCCCCCGCTGCGCGTGGGGCCGATGCCGAGCTTCAAGGTGAGAGGCGCGGAAATCGTGGACCACGCCGGCGCGGTGCTGGCGCGGCACAACGGCCAGCGCTGGACGGTGAACGAGCGCGCGTTCTATCGCGTCGACTGCGACGGACCGGTGCTGGTCCGGCTCGAAGGCGCACCGCCGACGGGCACGCTCGGCCCGTTCGAGCACTTCTCGCTCTTCAACGGCACCGCCTACGCGAGCCGCGACGTGTTCGCGCACTACAACGAGCACGACCACGGCTGGCATCTCCACCAGACGGACGAGCGCTGCGCCGCCATCCAGGTGACGCCGGTCATCCAACCGTAAAAAAAAGCCCGGCTGCCTTCCGGCGGCCGGGCCAACGCAGCTTACGGGCGGCTAGATATCTTTTTTCGCCTTATTCTTTTTGCGCGTCCGCCGCCTTCTTAATTTCGTGCGTCATGAATCTGGGCAGCACTATGCGCGTAACCCGATCGACCCGCTTATCCGAGCGCGCCAAGCATTGTTCCTATCGCGCCAAACCGATGGCGGGAACGGATGCGCGGGTCATAGGGTGAAAGTGCGATGAGCGGGACTGGTAGACTTCAGCTATCGGAGCTGCGAAACCGATAAATGCTTGGTTTCAAACGCCCTATACTGGCACCCCGGACACGAATCGAACGTGCGACCTGCCCCTTAGGAGGGGGCTGCTCTATCCACTGAGCTACCGGGGCCGCGGGTTTGCTGGGTGACGATTTTACCGCTCGAGGTTCTTCTTTGTTTTCACTGAGAATTTGCTGGGTGCTTTTGCTGCTTGTGCTTCCGGCCCACGCGCAGACGCAGACCTGGGGCTGGGACGACGGCACGGTGCCGTACGTGCAGACGCCGATGGAGATCGTCGAGCGCATGCTGCGCATGGCCGAGGTGAAGAAGGGCGATCACGTGATCGACCTCGGCTCCGGCGACGGGCGCATCGTGATCGAGGCGGCGAAACGCGGCGCCACCGGCCTGGGCGTCGACCTCGACGGCAGCCTCGTCAAGCTCGCCACCGAGAACGCGGCCAAGGCCGGCGTCGCGGACAAGGCCCAGTTCCGGGTGATGGATCTTTTCGACGCCGATCTCTCGCCCGCGACCGTGGTCACGTTCTACCTGCTGCCGGACTTCAACGCGAAGCTGCTGCCGCGCCTGCTCAAGCTCAAGCCCGGCACGCGCATCGTGTCGCACGACGGCGGCATCGGCGACTGGCCCTCGGACGAGAAGCTCGAGATGCGCGCGCCCGAGAAGCCGGTCGGCGTCGGCGGGGTGTCGACGGTCGAGCTCTGGATCGTGCCGGCCGACGTGGCCGGGACCTGGACCGCCGATATACCGGGCCACGGCGAGCGCTGGCGCTGGCGAGTGAAGCAGAAGTATCAGATGCTCGACATCGAGACCTCGGCGCAGGGGCGCGACCTGCTGGTGCGCAACTCACGGCTGCGCGGCGAGGAGCTCAAGATCGTGGTGACCGGGCTGGTCAACGGCCACGCCTGGCACCACTACTTCGTCGGCACCGTGAAGGGCGACCGGATCGACGGCGAAGTCAGCGTCTCCGACGGCAACAACAGAAAGGTCTTTCCTTGGACCGCAACGCGAACCAGCAGGTAAAGCCGAACCAGGAGGCAAAACCGAAACCGCTCCTGTCTCTATGGGACGGGATCGTCCTCATCTGCGGCATGGTGATCGGCGCCGGCATCTTCAAGGCGCCGTCCATCGTTGCCGGCAATGTCGCTTCCAACTGGCAATTCATCGCGGCCTGGGCGCTCGGTGGCGCGGTGTCGCTGTGCGGCGCGCTGGTGTACGCCGAGCTCGCCGCGCGCTATCCGGACACCGGCGGCGAGTACGCCTTCCTCTCGCGCGGCCTCGGACGCGGCGTCGCCTTCGTCTTCGCCTGGTCGCGCATGACGGTGATCCAGACCGGCGCCATCGCCGCGGTCGCCTTCGTGTTCGGCGACTACGCTTCGGAGATGCTGCGCCTCGGCGCGAAGAGCTCGGCGATCTACGCCGGGATCGGGGTCGTCGCGCTCACCGTGCTCAACGTGGTCGGCACGCGGGAATCGAAGACCTTGCAGACCGTCATGCAGATCGCGCTCTTCGCCGGCCTCGCCTTCATCGCCGTGGCCGGATTCCTCGCCGGCGCGCCGGCAAAATCGGCCCCGGCGGCGCAGAGCGGCAGCTTCGGCCTCGCCATGATCTTCGTGCTCCTCACCTACGGCGGCTGGAACGAGGCCGCCTACCTCTCCGGCGAGGTGCGCGACCCGCGGCGCAACATGATCCGCATCCTCGTCGGCGGTATCCTCGCCCTTACGGTCATCTATCTCCTCGTCAACCTCGGATATCTCGCCGCGCTGGGCCTCGGCGGCATGAGGGAGTCGAAGGCGGTGGCTGCGGATGTCGTGCGCCTCGTCGCCGGGGACAAGGGCGCCATCGTGCTCGCGCTCATCGTGTGTCTCGCGGCGCTCACCACCATTAACGCGGCCATCTTCACCGGCGCGCGCACCACCTATTCGCTCGGGCGCGATTTCGCGGCTTTCCGGCTGCTCGGGAATTGGCGCGAGTCGGGCAGCACCCCGGCCAATGCGCTCATCCTTCAAGGCGCGCTCGCCGTCGTCCTCGTGATCGCGAGCTCGATCACGCCGGACGGGTTCACCGCCATGGTCGCGTACACCTCGCCGGTGTTCTGGACCTTTTTCCTGCTCACCGCGACCACGCTGTTCGTATTCCGTGCCAAGAGCGTCGAGGTGGCGACCTTCCGTGTTCCGCTCTACCCGGTGATCCCGGCCGCGTTCTGCGCGGCGTGCATCTACATGCTCTATTCCAGCATCAACTACGTGCGCTTCGCGGTGGACTTCGGCGTGGCCGTGTTCGCCGGCCTCGCAATCATGGCCGCGGGCATTCCCCTCTACTTCTTCGTCCGGAACAGGTGACCCTCACCGAGCTGCGCTACGTCGTCGCGGTGGCGCGCGAGCGCCATTTCGGGCGCGCGGCCGAGGCCTGCTTCGTGTCGCAGCCCACGCTCTCGGTGGCGGTGAAGAAGCTGGAGGAGGAGCTCGAGCTGACGCTCTTCGAGCGCGCGCCGGGCGAGGTCACGGTCACCCCGGCGGGGCAGCACATCGTCGAGCAGGCGCAGAGGGTGCTTGAGGAGGCGAGCCGGATCAAGGATATCGCCGCCGCCGGGCGCGACCCGCTCGCCGGGCCGCTGCGCCTGGGCGCGATCTACACCATCGGGCCGTATCTGCTCCCCAAGCTGATCCCGATCCTGCGCAAGTCCGCGCCGGCGATGCAGCTCCACATCCAGGAGAACTTCACCCATCGGCTCGCCGAGGCGCTCAAGCGCGGCGAGGTCGACGTCATCGTGGTCGCGCTGCCCTTCAGCGAGCCCGGCGTCGAAACGCGCGCGGTGTACGACGAGCCGTTCTTCGTGGCAGTGCCCAAGGGCCACCCGTGGGAGAACCGCAAGCGCGTCACCTCCGACGAGCTGACCAAGGAGAGCCTGCTGCTTCTGGGCGAAGGCCACTGCTTCCGCGACCAGGTGCTCGAGATCTGCCATACGGTCAGGTCGAAGGACAGGAGCGCGCTCGCGCGCACCGTCGAGGGCGGTTCGCTCGAGACGATCCGCCAGATGGTCGCGGGCGGCGTCGGCGTGACCGTCCTTCCTGCCACGTCGGTGTCCGGGTCCGCGACCCCCGGCGATCTCATTCGCGTGCTTCCTTTCGCCAGGCCGGTCCCGGTGCGCCGCGTCGGCCTCGCGTGGAGAAAAAGCTTCCCGCGCCCCGAGGCGATCGAGGTGCTCCGAAAAGCGATCCTCGCCTGCAACCTGCCGCAGGTCGAGAAGCTCTAGCGCCCGTCTTTCGTCGGGCAGGTCCCGACAGCGTAGGCTTGTCGGCGCATCGCGGGATGGTGTGTGGCACGCAGCTTGCACACTATTGTCAGCTTCCTACCGCCATGAACGCTCCCGAACTGAAGATCGCCGCCCGCGTGCGCGAGGGTCTGCCCTATCCGCGCGGCGCAAGCTGGGACGGCAACGGCGTCAACTTCGCCGTCTATTCCGCCAACGCCACCAAAGTCGAAGTTTGCCTTTTCGATTCTTCCGGAAGGGAAACCGACCGGATCGAATTGCCCGAGTATCGCGACGAGACCTGGCACGGCTACATCCCCGACCTGCGCCCGGGGCAGGTCTACGGCTACCGGGTGCACGGCCCCTATGCCCCTGACGAAGGCCACCGGTTCAACCCCAACAAGCTGGTGCTCGACCCGTATGCGCGCGCGCACATTGGTCAGTTGAAGTGGGACCCGGCGGTGTTCGGCTACAAGGTGGGCGACCCGCAGGCCGATCTCTCGTTCGACGAGCGCGACAGCGCGCCCTTCATGCCGAAGTGCGTGGTGGTGGATGCGGACTTCGACTGGGCGAAGGAAAAGGTGTGGCGGCCGGTGCCCTGGGACCGCACCATCGTCTACGAGACGCACGTGCGCGGCTACACCAAGCTGCATCCCGCGGTACCGGAGCACCAGCGCGGCACTTTCTGCGGGCTCGCGAACAAAGAAGTCATTCAATACGTGAAATCTCTAGGTGTGACGACGGTCGAGCTGCTGCCGGTCCATACGTTCGTCAGTGATGAATTCTTGTTGAAGAGGAAACTGACGAACTACTGGGGCTACAACTCGATCGGCTTTTTCGCCCCGGACCCGCGCTACGCCGCCGACCCGGCGAAGACGCTGCAGGAATTCAAGGAGATGGTGGCGCGCTTCCACGACGCCGGGCTCGAGGTGGTGATCGACGTGGTCTACAACCACACCGCCGAAGGCAACGAGCTCGGCCCGACGCTGTCGTTCAAGGGTATCGACAACGCCTTGTACTACCGCCTGATGCCGGACAAGAAGCGCTACTACATCAACGACACCGGCACCGGCAACACGCTCAACCTCTCGCACCCGGTGGTGATCCAGATGGTGTGCGACAGCCTGCGCTACTGGCACCAGGACATGCACGTCGACGGCTTCCGCTTCGACTTGGGCACGATCCTGGCGCGCGAGCCCGGCGGCTTCGACACCCACAACGGCTTCATGAAGGCGGTGATGCAGGACCCGGTGCTCGCGAAGGTGAAGCTGATCGCCGAGCCCTGGGATTGCGGCCCCGGCGGCTACCAGGTCGGCGGCTTTCCGCCGGGCTGGGCGGAATGGAACGACAAGTTCCGCGACACGGTGCGGGACTATTGGAGACTGGAAGCCGCGCCGAGGGCACTCGCGCCACGTCTGTGCGGCTCGCCGGACAGCTTCGCGCGGCGCGGGCGCCAGCCCTGGGCGAGCGTCAATTTCATCACCGCGCACGACGGCTTCACCCTCAACGATCTGGTCAGCCACAACGACAAGCACAACGAGGCGAACGGCGAGGAGAACCGCGACGGACACTCGCACAACCGCTCCTGGAACCACGGCGCCGAGGGACCCGACGTCGAGGAGCCGGTGCGCGCGCTGCGCAAGCGCCAGATGAAGAACATGCTCGCCACGCTGCTGCTCTCGCAAGGCACGCCGATGCTGCTCGCGGGGGACGAGTTCGGCCACAGCCAGCAGGGCAACAACAACGCCTACTGCCAGGACAACGAGATCTCGTGGCTGCACTGGAACCACGACGACCGCGAGCAGCGCCTGATCAGCTTCGTGAAGAAGCTCATCGGGCTGCGCCATCAATATCCCATTCTAAGAAGAGCCAGGTTCCTGAGCGGCGAGTACAACGAGGATCTGGGCGTCAAGGACGTTTCCTGGATCAACACCGACGGCGAGGAGATGCGCCAGGACCAGTGGGACGACGCCAACACGCGCGTCTTCGGCATGCTGCTCGACGGCCGGGCGCAGGAGACCGGCATCCGCCGCCGCGGCGAGCTCGCGACGCTGCTCATCATCTTCAATCCCTGGCAGGACGTGGTGAAGTTCAAGCTCCCCGCCGCGCCGGGGGGCAGCGCCTGGACGCTGCGCGCCGACACCAACTTCCCGGACGCGGTCGAAGAGCCGCAGTTCGACATCGGGCACGTCTACGAAGTGACGGCGCGCTCGCTGCTTCTGTTCCAGCTCACCTGAAGTGACGCAAGGCGCCGTCTCCGCAATCGGATTGCTGATCGCGGCGGCGGTGCTTTACCTCGCGCGCGAGGTGCTGATTCCCTTCGCGCTCGCCGGCCTGCTCGCGTTCCTGCTCGCACCGGCGGTGCGGCGCCTCGAGCGCTGGAAGCTCGGCCGGGCGATCTCGACCGGCATCGTGGTGATCCTGGGCTTTTCGCTCATCGGCGCGATCGCCGCGGTGGCGGGATCGCAGGCCGTTTCGCTCGCCGCGAAGCTGCCGGAGTACCGCAAGAACATCAGCGCCAAGATCCAGGAGCTGAAGAAGCCGGGCGAGGGGAAGATCGCGCAGGCGCAGAAGGCGCTCAAGGACCTGGAGACGCAGGCCGATCCCACGCCGCGGCCGCCGCTCCAGGTGACGCCGACGCCGCAGTCGCCGTACGCGCAGCTCCTCGAGTTCGTCACCCCGTTCGCCAAGCCGCTCGGCGCGGCGCTCGCGGTGATCGTGTTCACCATCCTCATGCTGCTGTACCGCGAGAGCATGCGCGAGAAGCTGATCGCGCTGTTCGGGCCGCGGCGCATGAACCTGACCACGCAGGCGCTCGACGAGGTCTCCTACCGCGTGAGCCGCTACCTTTTCATGCAGCTCGTGGTGAACGCCTGCTTCGGCATCCCGTTCGGCGTCGCGCTCTATTTCATCGGCATTCCGAACGCGATGCTGTGGGGGCTGCTCGCCACGCTGCTGCGCTTCATTCCCTACGCCGGCGTGTGGATCGCCGCGTCGATGCCGCTCGCGCTGGCGTTCGCCGTTTCCGACGGCTGGTCGCAGGTCGGCTGGGTGCTCGGCGTATTCCTCGGACTCGAGCTCCTGCTCATCAACGTCGTCGAGCCGCTGATGTACTCGCGCAGCGCAGGCCTGTCCCCCATCGCCATCATCCTGGCGGCGCTCTTCTGGACGCTGCTGTGGGGGCCGATCGGCCTGCTCCTCGCCACGCCGCTCACGGTGTGCGTCGCCGTTATGGGGCGCTATGTGCCGGACCTCGGCTATCTCAACGTCATCCTCGGCGTCGAACCGGTGCTCTCGCCGTCGGCGCGCTTCTATCAGCGCCTGCTCGCCATGGACGAAGACGAGGCCGAGGATCTGGCCGAGGACTTCGCCAACGAGAAGGGCCTGCTCGAGCTCTACGACCAGATGGTGATCCCGGCGCTCGCGCTCGCCGAGCAGGACCGCCATGCGCACACCCTGGAGGAGCAGCGCGAGCGCTTCATCTTCGACACCATCCGCGAGCTGGTCGATTATCTGGAAGACCGGCGCGAATCGAAGGACGAGCCCGAGGCGCGGCCGAAGAACGTGGTGCACCGGCCCGCGCCGCCGATCTGCATCGTGGCCGCGCGCGACGAGGCCGACCACGTCGCCGCCCTGGTGCTGGCGCGCATGCTCGAGGCGCCCGAATTCAATCCCCAGGTGGTCTCCCATCCGCTGCTCACGGTCGAGACCCTGGACGAGATCGAGAAGAAGGCTTGCAAGATCGTGTGCATCTCGGCCGTGCCGCCGCACGCGGCCGCCCATGCCGGACACCTGTGCAAGCGCCTCAAAAGCCGCCTACCCGACCTGAAGGTCGTGGTCGCCCTGTGGACCGTCGAGAACTCGGACAAGCTCGAGGCACGCCTGCGCGACGCCGGCGTCGACCAGGTCGTCACGCGCCTTCCCGCGGCGATCGACAGCCTGCGCGAGCTGGAGCAGTACAAACCCCAGCTAAAATCCGGGCCGGATCACGATCATGTCGGCCGTCACCGATCTGCACGCCGCGGTAAAGCAGGGGAGCCTCCCGGCGCTTGAGGCGCTGAGATGAAGCTCGTCGCTCAGATCGCGGCTGCGCTGGTGGCGTTGCTGCATGTCTATTTCATGGTGCTGGAGATGTTCCTCTGGGACCGGCCGCTCGGGCGCCGCGTCTTCGGGCTGACGCCCGAGTTCGCCGCGGCCTCGAAGTCGCTGGCGGCGAACCAGGGCCTGTACAACGGCTTCCTGGCCGCCGGAATCGCGTGGGGCCTGTGGCTCGGCGATGCCGGCCGCGGGGTCACGCTCTTCTTCCTCGCGTGCGTCGTGGTCGCGGGCGCATTCGGCGCTGCCACCGTAAGCCGCAAGATCCTGGCGGTGCAGGCGCTTCCCGGCGCGGTCGCGCTGGCGCTCGTCTGGCTCGCCGCATAGGCTGCACCTGCGAAAGAAGCTTGTCGCAGGCGCTTAGCTTTCTGTACAGTGGCCCGTCCACCAGGAGGAGGCGAAGTTTCATGAAGATCACGTTAAGGTCGCTCGTTCTCGTCGCCGCATGCGGTCTGCTAGCTCCACTCGCGGCGCAAGCGCAGGACAAGGTCATCCGGGTCGGCGTGCTGATGCCGATCTCCGGTCCCGGCTCGTACTTCGGCGTGATGGGCAAGGAGGGGATCGACCTCGCGCTCGAGCAGGTGGCAAAGACCGACCTCAAGGGCTACAAGCTGCAGGTGCAGTACGAGGACTCGGCGTGCAGCCCGCTGCAGGCTACCAATACCGTGAAGCGCGTCCTCGACCAGCTCAAGCCGCACATCGTGATCGGCGAGGAGTGCTCCGACGCGTCGCTCGCCATCGCGCCGATCCTCGAGCAGGCCAAGGTGGTGCAGCTCAATGCCGGCTCGGTGACCATGAAGCTC
>DASYPG010000549.1:0-2644 GCA_036006885.1 Burkholderiales bacterium
ATTCGACCAGGCGCCGCGCCGCGTCCGCGTGCCATCGAGCGAGCGCTCGGCCCGCGTCGGCAATGCGGTGCGCCGCCACGTCGCCGAAGAGCTTCGACAGGTCCTCCTCGAAATCCCAGCGCAGGTGGCGCGCGAGCGCGACCACCTCGGCGGCAAGCCTGGCGTCCCCGGCGACCTCGAGCGAGCGCGCGAAGTGCTCCGGGCCGCGAGCGAGGCTCAAGAGCGCCTCGGGGGTCAGGGTGATGGTGAGGGCGGGATGCTCGCCGCCCGCCTCGAGCGTGCCGCCGGGAAGGATGACAAAACGCAGTGCCGGAAAGGGCGGTCCGCGCAGCTCGATCGTCTCGCCGGCGAAGGGCGCGAGCCGCGCCCGCGCCCACGGCTCCGCGGCGAGCAGATGGTTGAGCGCGAATGAAAAAGGCCACCCTGGGGTGGCCTTCTTGCGGGGCGCGGGCTCGTCGGTCAAATGCGCACGCGGACTCCGCCGCTCAGTGCATTTGCTGGATGCCTGCGAGCAGCCAGCCGCTCGAGCCGTCGGCAGGCTTCACCAGGTTCCACACCTCGGCAAAGTCGACCGGCGCGGCGCCGACGGCCTCTCGCACCTGGCCGGAGAACCGCACGCTCACCCAGTGGCGCTCGCCCTCGGTGGCGAAGTCCACCACCTGAGCGTCGAGCGCCTCGATGTCGGTCTGCTGGCCGGCGCCGCGGCGCTCAAGGACATCGCGCTCCAGCGCTTCGAACATTTCGTCGGTGGTGAACTCGCGGATGTCGTCGAGCTTGCCTTGGTCGTTCGCCAGCTGCAGCTTGGCGAAGTTCATCTTCGCGCCGCGCAGGAATGAGGCCGCATCGAAGCCTCCTGGGAACCGCGCCGCAGGCGGCATCGCCGCGCCGGGAGCTTCCGCAGGCGGCTGCGCCATGGTCGTGCCCTGATTCATGCCCGCGTACTGGATCGGCTGCGGCGATTGGGCGCCGCGGCGCGCAAACATGCGGAACAGAAGTACACCGCCGACCGCGAGCAGCGCGAGGAGCAGGATGCCCCCCATGCCGTTGCCGGCGAAGAGGTAACCCAGCAGGCCGCCGAGCGCGAGGCCGCCAAGCATCGGCATCCAGCGCGCGAGTCCCGAAGGTTGCGGCTGCGCAGCCGGAGCGGCCTGGTTCGGCGCAGCCTGCTGTTGCGCCGGCTTCGCCGGGGTGGCCGAGGGCGGAGTTTTCGGAACGCTTCTCTGCACGCCTGTGCTGCGGGCACCGCCGAGGCGCGCTGCGTCCGCTGGCTCCATGGCGAGCACGCCGCATAAACCTATAGCGGCCAGGCCGATTAACCCTTTTCGCATATCAAGACCTCCTGCTTCGGTAGACCTTTGATGCTATCAAATTCGGTACCCGCGATGGACCGCTACCACTCCGGCGGCGAGATTGAACACGTCGACTCGTGACAACCCCGCGGTTTCGAGCATGCCGGCGAGGGTGGCCTGATCCGGGTGCATCCGGATCGACTCGGCCAGATAACGGTACGCCTCGGCGTCGCCGGCTACACGCCGGCCGAGCCAAGGCAGGAATCTGAATGAGTAAAGATCGTACGCGCGCTCCAGCGGCTTCCACACCTTGGAAAACTCGAGCACCACGAGCCTGCCGCCGGGCTTGAGCACGCGCGTCATTTCGGCCAACGCCCGATCTTTGTGGGTCATGTTCCGCAGGCCAAACGCGACGGTCACGCAATCGAAATACCCAGGCGGAAAGGGCAGGCGTTCGGCGTCGCATTGCACCGCCGGCGCGAGCATGCCGTCGTCGAGCGCCCGGTCGCGGCCGCGCTGGAGCATCCTGCGGTTAATGTCGGCTAGCCACACCTGGCCTCCCGGCATCACCCGGCGCCCGAGCGAGCGCGCGAGGTCGGCGCTGCCGCTTGCGAGGTCGAGGATGCGGTCCCCAGGGCGCGGGCGCGCGATCGAGATCGCAAACGCCTTCCACAGCCGGTGCAGCCCGAGCGACATCAGGTCATTCATGAGGTCGTAGCGCTCGGCCACTTGGTCGAATACCGCCCCGACCCGGCGCGCCTTGTCGGCCTCGGCAACCCGCTCGTATCCGAAGTCGGTCTGATCTTTCAAAGTGAGCGTCTACTTATCTCGTGAGGCCCGGTTGTCCTCAAGTTTTTTCAAGTACTCTACCCGGAGTTGGTCCTGCTGCTCACCCAGTTCGTAGAGGTATTCCCACGAATAGATGCCGGTGCTGTGGCCGTCCGAAAAGGCCGGCTGGACGGCGTACGAGCCGACCGCCTCTAGCGCGCGGATTTCGACGTTGCGCTTGCCGGTCTGCAGCACTTCCTGTTCCGGGCCGTGGCTGCGCACTTCGGCCGACGGCGAGTACACCCTAAGGTACTCATACGACAGGCGAAATCCCTGGCCGTCGGAAAAATCGATCTCCAGCACGCGCGACTTCTGGTGCAGCGTGATCTGTGTGGGAATGCGCTCGGGCGGCATGCGGTGGGCGATGATACCCCTGCCGGACTTGCAACAAATCGGTCATAAACCGTTCATACAATGGCGCCTGCCCATGGCCGCAAACATCCTCGTGGTGGAAGACGAACCGGCGATCCAGGAGTTGATCGCTGTCAACCTGCAGCACGCCGGCCACCACGTCATGCGCGCGGGCG
>DASYPG010000550.1:0-9259 GCA_036006885.1 Burkholderiales bacterium
CCCGAGGCGCTCGAATTCGTCGAGCTTGCGATAAAGGCTGGACAGGCCGATGCCCAGACGCTCGGCGGCTACGCGCCGGTCGTGGTTCGCCTGCTGCAGCACGCGCGCGATGATCTGCGCCTCGAGCGCCCGCAGCTGCCGGCGCAGCGATCCTTCGCCGCTCGCCCTGATCATGAGAAACGTGGTGTCGACGTCGTCGCGCGCCGCCGGCGCCGACGCGTCGGCCACGCTGCCGGCCTCGTCCACCGCGAGCCCCGCTCGCTCGAGGGCGCCGGCCAGGAGCCGGCGCAAGGCGGGCTCGCCGCCGATCACAAGCACTTGCATGGTTTGTCTCCCGTGGCCGCCGTGGTCGTCATCAGCGCTATTCTTCTGTGACGCTCCCTGTCCGGGATTGATGTACCTCAAAGCTCTTCCAGCCCCGAGGCTAGTCGCTCCCCCGGATTCCGGCTTCGCGGATGACCGGGCCCCATTTCTCCATCTCGGCGCGCAGATGGACGCCAAGGCCCTCGGGCGAAGAGCCGATGACCACGACGCCGAGGTCGTCGAGCCGCGCGCGGGTGGCGGGCACGGCGAGCGCGGCGCGCGTATCGGCGTTCGCCTTCCGGATCACTTCCGGCGGGGTTTTGGCGGGCGCGAAGAGCGCATACCAGGAGGACACGTCGAATCCCGGCACGCCGGATTCGGCGATCGGCGCCACTTCAGGCAGCGCCGGCGTGCGCTTCGCCGTGGTCACCCCAAGCGCGCGCAGCTTCCCGCCCTTGATCAGCGGCATCACGGCACCGATGTTGTTGAACATCACGTCGACGCGTCCCGGAACGAGGTCCTGGAGCGCAGGCCCGGCGCCGCGATAGGGGACGTGGGTCATCTCGATGCCCGCCATGCGCTTGAAGAGCTCGCCGGAGAGATGGACCGAAGTGCCGTGTCCGGACGAGGCGAACGTGACCTTGCCCGGATTGGCCCTGGCGTAGGCGATGAACTCGCCAACCGAGCGCGCCGGCGAGGTGACCGGCACGGCCATCACGTTCGGGTAGTCGCAGAGGAGGATCACCGGCGCCAGGTCGGCGAGCGGATCGTAGGGAAGCGAGGCGAAGAGAAAGCGGTTCACCGCGAGCGGCATCGACTGGAGGAGCAGCGTGTAGCCGTCGGGCTCGGCGCGCGCGACCATCTCGGTGCCGATGTTGGTGGCGCCGCCGCCCTTGTTCTCCACCACCACCTGCTGGCCGAATTGCAGTGAAAGCTGCGCGGTGACGATGCGCGCGATCGCATCGGTCCCTCCGCCAGGCGGGAACGGCACGACCACCCGCACGAACCGCGCCGGCCAGGTCTGCGCCTCGG
The DNA here is from genome assembly GCA_036006885.1 of Burkholderiales bacterium. Taxonomy (GTDB): domain Bacteria; phylum Pseudomonadota; class Gammaproteobacteria; order Burkholderiales; family SG8-39; genus SCGC-AG-212-J23. The sequence continues at coordinate 1,336 of DASYPG010000550.1, forward strand.
CGGTGCCGGTCAAGACTCCCAGAGAAAGCAGAAGCGCTGCGATCAGGCGCGCGTTCATGGAATGGCCATGCGGATGGTAATCTGAAAATCGCCTGGAACCCTCGAGTCACACTGAACACATTGACGTCCGAGCACATCTGCCGTGCGCCGGACGCGGGAGCATCACGGACGCATCTGCCTCCATAAGCGACGTTCGAGCGAAGCGGCCGCCATGAATCCGCCCATGAAAGCGCCCTGTACTCCTGGACTCGCCGCGTCCTGTCCGGCGAGCAGCAGCCCTGGCACCGGCGTGCGAACCCCGAGGGCCGGGTGGCTCATTCGCTCAGCCGACATCTCGATTCCGTACATTGCGCCGTGGTCGGCCGCGACCAATGACGCCTGCGACAGGGGCGTCGAGGCTTCGTGGAAATCGATCAACGGCGCGAGCCGCGGAAAGTGGCGCTTGAACTGAGACAGCAGGTTCTCGGCGATCCAGGACTTGGTGGCCGCGTACGGCTCGGGCCGATTTGCCTGCGAGCTGCCTGCCCACGCTGCGAAGGGCGCCCAGCGGCAGAGCGCCACGACTTCCGCGGTGTGGCGTTCGGGTTCGCGATGCGCCGCGTCCTTGAGCGAGGGAAAGGACACATAGAGCGCGGGCGCGTCCTCGTCCGTCGGACGCTCCCACACCCGGCCGACCTCCCCTGTTTCGTATATCCAGACGTTGGCAGGCGTCGCGCCGTACCTGCGAATGTCGCCGCGCAAGCCCAGATACAGGCTCACATACGAGATGCTGGGCTTGAGAGCTCCGAGTGCTCCGCGCCAGCCGGGCGCGACGCTGGCCGGGAGCGCGGCCACGGTGTTGTGCGCGCCCATGGCCGAGATCACCGTCGGTGCGTCGAACGCTTCGCCGCCGGCGAGGCGTACCCCGGTAACTCGGCCGTTTAGCACGCGAATTTCCTCGACTGCGGCACCCGCGCGTAGCGCGCCCCCCGCGTTGGTGATGGTTTCTCCGAGCGCCTTGGCGAACATTGCCGGACCGCCGATGGGGTAATAGGCGCCGGCGAAGAAGCTGCCCGTAACGAGGGCATGTATCGCGAATGGCGACTGTTCCGGCGCCATGCCGTAGTCCCCCCATCGCGCGGTCAGCACCGCCGCGAGGCGTGGATCGCGGATATCGCGCACCGCATCGGCGCTCGTAATGCCAAGTGCGCGCCGCACGCGTCGTGCGTTTGTCCAGCGCACGATTGCGGCCAGTGGCGCGGGAAGTGCCCGCGCCGCGAACAGCGCGACGCTCGTGCGCTGCGCGTCTTCGCAGGCTCTGAAATACCGGTCGATGCGCGCGATCTCGTCAGGGAAAGCGGCTTTCAGTCGCGCGACATACGCGTCGCGCGGCGCCTCGACCGGGAATTCGAACCCAGGCAGCCGCACGATGTCGTAGGGCGATCCGGTGGAAGCGAAGCGCAGGCGCCCGTCCGTAAGCCAGCGCAGCAAGCGCCCGAACTGGTTGTCCGGGCCCGGCGCCTCGCCGACGCCTCCGATGTAGTGCACACCGGTCGCGAACGTGTAGTCCTGCCGAGTGAAGGCCTGCGTCAAGCCGCCGAGCTGGAGATGCTGCTCGAGCACGAGAACGCGGCGGCCGCATTTCGCGAGCGATGCCGCCGCCGCGAGTCCGCCGATGCCAGAGCCTATGACGATCGCGTCGAACCTGCGGCCATCGGAACTCATGCTGCCGGCCCTCCCGCAACCGCTCGCCAAAGCTCGCGGCGTCCGCACGGTGCGCAAGCTGGTCGAGCTGCTGCCCGCCTACACGAGCAGCGAGTCGGGCAGGATCCGCACCAGCTCGGCGCGGCAGCGCACCGATGGCGCTTCGCCCTCCATGTCGATCGCGCCGGCCCAGCCGCAGCCCGCGCAAAGGTCGACCTCGACGTCGCGCCGGCGCAGCGGACAGGCGACCCGGCCGTCGTCGATCACGCGGCGCTCACGGCGGGGGGAAAAGATGGCGAACATGTTATGGCTCCTCGGGGCTAGCCTTCGAGCGCGATCTCGCGCCGCAGCTGGCGGAAGCGCTCGTGCGGCGCCGCGCCGAAGAGCGGATCCTCGCCGTGCGGCGCGGCGTTGCGCACGGCCTCCCAGTCCTCGCTGCTGAGCTCGGCCGCGGCGCGGCCGAGGATCTCGCGCTCCTCGTGCTCGATGTGGCTGCGGTAGTACACCAGGTAAGTGGCGGCCGCGGCCTCGACCTCGGCGCGCGGAACGAACGCGCCCTCGACGATCTCCGCGATCAGGGCGCGCAGGGCTTCGCCCGCGTGCGCGATCACGCGGTGCTCCTGCTGCAGGCGCGCGAGCGGCAGCTGCAGCTCCGGGAAGCGCCGCGCCAGGCAGGCGAAGGCGGCGTCCTCGCGCCGATGGTGCACCCGGTCGCAGAACTCGCCGAGATACGTGAGGATGTCGAGCATCAGCGCGTAATTCGGCCGCTCGCCGATGGCGAAGAGGTCGAGCTCGCGCCGCAGCCGCTCGAGCAGCCGCCCGAAGTACATGTGCTCGGTGTGCCAGGCCCGAATCTGCGCCGACATGCGCCTATTCTTCGCCTGCCGCCAGCGCCGTTGTTGAGGCAGATCAAGGCGCGCGCGGCGTGACGAAGCGGTGCCACTGGCCGTCCGGGATCTCGGCAAGCTCACAGGTCGTGCCTGGGGCGAAGAACGACCACGGCGTCGCCATCGTTCCCCCGCGGGCGCCGTAGCGGGCGCGGAACGACCAGAAATAGCGCGTTCCCGCGCCGAGCGCCGCCTCCAGCCGGTGCTCGGGAAGGCGAAGACCGGTGCGCTCGTAGACCAAGGCGCGGCGCGCGCAATCCTCCACTTCCCACACCTTGAGATCGTAGGTCACGGCGTCCACGTCGTGCGAATCCACGGCGCGCGGGAAGGCGTCCCAGCGCAGGAGCGGCTGCAGCGAGTCCACCGCGGGGAAGCGGATCGCGCTCGACTCGCAGGTTTCACCCTTGGCGAAGGGCAGCGTCCACAACTCCGACACCAGCACCGGCTGGGCCGCGGGCGAGCGCGGCGCGAGCCAGCACAGCCCGTATTCGGGGCTCGATCCCGGCAGCCCGGTCAGTGTCGGGGACTGCGCGATCTGCGTGCTGCTGGTGAGAAAGAACGCGTCGTGGATGCGCTCGGCGAGGTCCTGGTAGGCGCGCTCCAGCTCTTCGGTGAGCAGCCGAGCGTCGTCGGCGCCCCAGCGCGCGAGCCGGCGCCTCGGGCTGTGGTAGCGAAAACGGCGCGCGAAGAGCTCTTCGCCCGAAGCGGCCACCACCAGCCGGGCCCGCGACTCCACCGTAAGCGCGAGCACGGGGTCGGTCGTGCCGCCGGGACAGCTCTTGGGATCGAAAAGCATCCGCTGCACGCAGCCCTCGAACTCGATCGCCTCGACGGCGAGTTCGAGCACACTGTCCGCCTGCGGCCGCGGCGCAAGCGGTACGACCCCGGCCTTGGCGGCCACCGAGTCGACGCGTTGGGCCAATGCGCGCTGACTGTCCAGGCTCGCGGTCGAGGCCTGGATCGCAGCCTCGATCTCCTTCGCCTTGTCCGCCGGCACCGCGGCGAGCGTTCCGCCGATTGCGCCGCCGACCGCTCCTGCGCCTATGAAGAGGGGCGCCAGCACCAGCGCGTACGGTGCTGCAGCGCCGGCGGTGCCGACGACGATGACCATCGCCGCGGTGGTGGTGGCGCCGCCCGCGAGCGCGCCGCTCGCCGCGCCTTGCGGCCGGCCCTTCGCGAAGGTGACGAAATTCGAGCGCGGCACTTCCTGCGATGGCACGATCGACACAGTACGCACGCGCTCGCGCGCCTCGCGCGGCGCCGAGTCGAGACCGACGCTCGCGCAGCCGCCAAGGAGGAGCGCCGCAGCGACGTTACACAGTAACGCGCAGGATCTGATAAAGCCCGCCGAACAGCGTGGTCTTCTCGAGCCGCCCGGCTCGCGGCAACCATGCGGAGATCTCATGACGCCAGAGCTCCAGGGCATAGGGCTCGAGTATGCGCAGGACGGCGATCATCGGGTAGTAAAGGGGATGGGTCCGGCGCGGACGGTGGTAGTCGACGATCACCAAGCGGCCGCCGAGCTTGACCACGCGCCAGGCCTCCTCGAGGGTCGTCCGGCGTGCCTGCTCGGGCTGCTCGTGCAGCAGAAAAAAGAGCAGCGCCCGGTCGTAGCTCGCCGATGGGATGTCCAGCCGCGTGCTGTCGCCGTGAATCAGGCCTGAGCGCCGGACGCGTGTCGCCCCAGGAGCTTCTGCGTCAAGTTTCCATACACGCAGGCAATCTGCAGCGTACGTCCCTCCAGCGACGAGCCGAGGGCGTCGAGCGCCGCATCGCGCAGGCGCCCGACATTCCCCCACAGGATGAGGTTGACGAGCCACTGGCGCTCGAGAAAAGGGCCCCGCGTCGCCGCTCTTCATCAACTAGTCCTCCCTCATGGGAGGATTACTAGGCCGCCGGGACAGCCGATTTGACCGAGGTCAAACCCCTAGAATTCGTAGATGTAGCTGCCATAGATGACATTCACGTTGTAGCTCGGGGCCGTCTGATTGGTCGGCAGCACCGAAGTCGGAGTGAAGCCGTTTTGCAGGCCGTTGTAGTAAAAATCCTCCGATTTCAGGTGCTGATACCAGTAACCCGCCGCGACCTTCGAGTTCTTGGCGACCTGGTACGTGCCGCTGACCTTGAAAATGAATAGCTGGCTGTTGATATCCGGCGTCGGCACGCAGGTAAAGATGCTCGGGTCGCTGCACGGCAAACCCGACAGCGGCGTGTAGTTCAGCGTCGTGCTATAGCGCGTCTTCGCGAGCGAATACGTCATGTCGCCGAAGAGCTCTAGTCTGCCGCCCATCAGCCCGCCGTGCTTCACGGCGAGACCGACCGTAGCGTCTTGGTCTCTGAGGTTATTGCTCCAGGTGCCGCCTGAGGGCACCGTCGCGGACGGGGCCGTGGTCGGCGATCTTTGGGCATTCGTCATGTCGCGCGTCCGTTCCTGCTGAGTCAGGTACGCTGTAACCGAGCCGTTCTCGCGGTAGACATAGGTGGTGTCGAAATTCAGGCTCCAGGAACGGCCGTTTTGCATTCCATAGGTGGTACCGTAATTGTCATCCGTAAGGCGTCCGTTGACCCCGAACGACAGACGCTCGCTGGACTCCCAGTTGACACCGCCTTTAACCTGGTTCTGCTTACGCGAGGCTTCGAAGAACGGATTGAACCCCCTGAACTCGCCAGCGTTGATGCCAGTGATACCGGCAGGAGTCAGCCCAGGCAGCGCCGGCGCGACGACCAGGTTGCCGTCGAGGCCAATCATCGGGGCGCGCGCATTCTCGTCGCGGTCCGACCTGCGGTCGCTGTAGCTGTAACCCGCGTTCAGGCTGACGCCGTCGCTCGCGCGCAGGCGGTAGCCGGCGCTCAATCTGTCCTCCATGGTGCGGACCACGGTGACGCAATTGGTGCCCGGCGCATAAGGCGGCGTGCCGCCGCCCGATGCATACTGATAGCAGTACCGGTGCGCGTCGTCGTGGTTGTAGGCGAGCCGCACCTTCTGCATCGCGCTCAGCCGGTAGTCGCCCGCCAGCTCCGCCTGGCTCTTCTTGAAGCTGAGCGGCGCGTTCGGATAGTTGGCGGTGTTGGCGCCGCTGATCGCGTTGAAGTTGTAGATGTTCGAGGCCGTGCGGTTGTCGCGATAGTCATACTTCAGCCCGGCGGACAGAATGAGATTGCGCGTCGTCTGGTCGGTCAGCTTCAGGTCGGCATGCGAGGTTCTCACATCGCCGTTCAGCGAGCTCGTCGGCGAAGGCGTGACCATGGCGAAGGTGTCGAAGGCGTAAGACGCGTTCTGGGTCGCCGCTCCGTAGGACAGGCCGCCGGCGAGCTTCGTCCGTTTGGAGAACTGGTAGCCTCCCTTCAGGTTCAGCTGGTGAAAATCGTTGCTTGGCGGCGTGCCCATCGTCTGGATGTTCGTCACGCCGGTAAAAGTCTGGAATTGGACGCCGTTGTTGTTGTCGTGGAAAAACGAGCCGAAATACGAGAGCGTCGCGTTGGATCTCTCCCCCAGCCAGTTCAGTGCCACGTTGACCGTGTTCGTGTCGTAGTTGGTCGGCATGGGCAGAATCGCGACCTTCTCGCCGGTGCCTGCGCCGCCGACGGCCGCCGAGCCGAATGCGCCGAAGCCCATCAGTTTGGCGCCGTACTGTTCCAAATGGTTGAAATCGACCTTGGCGCTCCATTGCCGGTTCAGGATCAGCCCGCCGTTGAGCGTCGTGTTTTCCCGCGTGTTGTTGACGTCTACGTTGTGGAAGGCCGCGAGCTGCGCCGGGGTGAGAACGCGTGTTCCCGGCGCGGCGGTCGGCACCGAGCCGAAGCCGGCGGGCAGCACCCACCGGTTTCCGCCCATATCGCCCACATAAGGCGTCTGGTAGCTGTCCGAGGTGTAGTGGGTGAGCTGGTCGAAATTGATCCCGAGGTCCCACCGGCCCTGGTTGCTCATCGTTGCGCCAAGGCTGCGCGAGGTGAGGCCGAGGTCGTCGCCGCGCAACTGCCAGCGCGTCGTGCCTTTGCCCTCGCCGTACGCATCGCCGCCGCGCGCGTCGAAGTTGCCGATGAAATAGCCGCCCGCCTTGTTCAGGCCGGTGTATTCGCCGAACTTGGCGGAATCCTGCGACACGTTCAACGCGCCGAACTCCACGAAGTTGGCCGGCACCCGCAGGGAGCCGAGCTGCTCGTCCTGCGCCTGCGCAGGCATGGCATAGACAGCAGCGAATACACCCTGAACCGCGAGCGCGACCGCGTTGAGTTTGATCTTTCCGTTACGGAATTTCATCGCCCATCTCCAAATCGCAGGAATCAGCGCTGGAAGTAACCCCCACTGGGGCTGTTCGAGCCGTGAATCACGCTATGACAGTTGAGGCAGCCGCGGCCCGTCGCCTGGTTGCTCGGGCTCGCACCGGTGAAGCCGCCCTGGTTGCTCGCGGCATTGCGGCCTACGGGGTTTTCGCTGGAGTGCTGCCCGTCGTGGCACGACTGGCACAGCCAGGGAGCGCGCGAGACGAGCAGCGGCGAGAGGTTCGAACCGTGCGGCGTGTGGCAATTCGCGCAGTTCTCCACCACCGGCTGGTGCTCGAAGAGGAACGGGCCGCGTTTCTCCGCATGGCAGACAAAGCAGGTCTCGTTGATGGTGTTCTTCTTCACCATGCTCGGGCCGGAAGCGCCGTGCGGGTTGTGGCAGTCGGAGCACACTACCTTCCCGACCTGGATCGGGTGCGTCGAGATCTTGTAGCTGTCGGCACGCTGCTCCCGGTGGCAGGCAAAGCACACCTGCGTCTGCGTCTTTCTCTGCAGCACCCGGTCCACCGTGGCGTGGATCTGATGGCAATCGCTGCACGCCATCAGGTTGTTCGGGTGCGCGCTTCCCTCCCAGTGCGTGCGGGCGGTACCGCGATGACAGTTCAGGCACGCTTCGGTGCGCTGTTCGTAGGGCGTGCTGGCATTCTTGGTGAACATGCGGTCGGGCTTCGGCCGCTCGGCGGCGCTGCCCTTATTCAGGTGCGCCTCGCTCGGTCCGTGACAGCTCGTGCACGTCGGCGTGCGAGCGTCGCCGCGCACGCCGTGCTTCGTCATGCCGATCTCGAAGATCTTCGGGTTGTCCTCGGCGTCATGGCAGCGCGTGCACTGCGCGTCGCCCCTTAACACGAGGTCCTTGCGCGCCGGAGTCTGCTCCGCAGCAGCGGGCTGCGCTTCCCCCAGCGCCGGCAGCTGGGTCTGCTGCGCCATCGCGCCGGAAAGGAAAAAGGCACCGACGAGGAAGATCGCGAGCGCCTGGAAAAGGGCGAGGAAGGGATTGCGAGAGCTCATTGCTTCACCGTCTTCGTTTTCTGGAATTCGGGCAGTTCCTGGGGTCCCGGGCCGTCGGGCTC
>DASYPG010000551.1:0-7665 GCA_036006885.1 Burkholderiales bacterium
AGCACGCTCTGGATCTCGCCCTGCTCGTACGGAGCCGCGCCGCGCTCGCTCAGGCACAGCAGCCTCGCCACCTCTCTCACCGTCTGCCCGGGCTTCTGATCCGCGATCCCGTGGACGACGACGATGGCGACGCGGTCGGTGGTGCTCATTGTCCGACCGGTGCGCGTCTTCGAGATGCGGCTGGCGGCATTTACATTGGCATGCGTTCTTGTCGGCGCACTGTATCAGTCAACTCCGGTGCCCTGCCCACGTTGATTCCGTAGCATGAAGTCTTCTGCGCAGGTCGAGAAGCCAATCGAATCCCGCATCCTGATTGTGCGGGAACAGAGGGTAATGCTGGATGCGCACCTAGCAAGGCTCTATGGAGTCGCTGTGAAGGCACTCAACCAGGCGGTCAAGCGAAACAGCGAGCGCTTTCCTTTGGATTTCATGTTCCAGCTCAGCCACGCGGAAGCGAAGTATCTGCCCTATGCCTTTACAGAGCAGGGAGTGGCGATGCTCTCGTCCGTTCTGAAAAGCACGCGGGCTGTGCAAGCCAATATTGAGATCATCAGGGCGTTCGTGCGCCTGCGCGCGATGGCTGCTCAGAGTGGGGAGCTTGCGCGCCGGCTGGACACACTGGAATCGAAATACGACCGACAGCTCAAAGTGGTCTTCGACGCTATCCGAGACCTCAACATCAGCGCCTCCCCGACCATCTCCATGGGTCGGGGCGCGCTTTTTCTTTCGAGCTGGCCTACTTCCCGCCCGCGAAGCAGTAGAACTTGCCGGCGCCGCCGGTCTTCACCAGCGACTCCTGGCTGCACCCGGCGCTGCCGTGCGCGGAGTTCCAGGACTTCATGTGGCGCGTGTCCTTCAGTCCCTGCAGGTCGTGGTGACCGACGATCGCCGAGCCCTCGGCGCTCTTGGTCCAGTTGCCGCAGGTGGTGTCGCCGCCGGCCGTCGAGTACATGCCCATCGGATCGGAGCCGGTGAGCCTGTCGTGCTGATTCGGCTGGTCGCCGCGCCCCTTCACCGGCTCGCCCTTCTCGGTGAGCGCGTTCTGCTTGTTGATCTTGTTCTTGGCCGAATGCAGGTCGTTCACGTTTTTCGCGACCTCCACGCCCTTGGCGTTGCGCCAAGGGCCCTTGCCGATGCGGTCGCGCGCGTTGACGCCGGCCTCGCCGCCCGGCTCGGTGGTGCTGAGATAGGCGTGCCAGTTGGTGAGCTTGGAGCCCGCCGCCTTGGCAAGCGCATTGCAGTGCTCGTCGGCACCCTTCAGGCCGCCGAGGTCGGCGCCTTTGCCGTTGCCTTCGCTCGTCACGAAGAAGCTCATCTGGCCGCCGCCGCCTTTCTTCGCGCTGCTGTCCTTTTTGTCCTGCGCATAGGAAGACGCGGTCATGCCTGTCGAAACCAGGAACGCTGCCGCAACGATTGCCGAAAGCTTCATGAAACCTCCAAGTGGGTGGGGGGAGCCGAAGTGTTGCCGCAATGGGGCCAACAAACAAGGGCTCCGCACTATTCCCGCACCTTAATCGCCGCGCCAGCCGGTGTGGAGCGGGAAATAGAGACCGCGGCTCGCACCGCCGAGCGCCGCGGCGTAGGCATCGAGCTGGGCGGCGTAGCGGCTGCGTTCCCGATCGAGGAACGCCTCGACCGCGGCGCCTTCGTGCCGGCTGGTCTTGAAGTCGACCACCCAGAGCCCGCCGTCGCGGTCGCGGAATACGCGGTCCATTATGTAGGTTCGACGGCCCTCGGACGACTGGGCGCGCATCCGGTACTCGCTGCGCGCCTGGTCATGCGGGCCGAGGATCCAGCGCCCGCGCGCGTCCGAGATTGAATTCTTGAGAGCCTGGGCGATCAGGTCCGAGGAGGCCTTGATTTCGATCGGCGGCACCCCGCGGCGCCTGAGGTCGCTCGCGAACCGAGGCCGCAGCCGATCGATGCGCGCCGCGTCCCAGCCACGCAGCTCGTCCTCGGCCATGCACTGCAGCCAGCGGTGCACCACCGTGCCGATGTGGCGCGCGGTCTCGCCGGCCCAGGAGAATTCGATCGGCTCTTCCGTGAATCTTTCCGCCGGTGCCGTCCAATTTGCGGAAGGAGGAAGAGGCACGCGCTCCACGTCGAGCGCGAGGCGCGAAAGCGTCGTGAAAGGCGCGCGCGGCTCGTGCATGAAGTCCATGGCGAGCTGCTCAGGGACCATGCGCGCGTAGTGCGCCTCGGCCACCGGCCACGCGCGCGCGAGGAGCGAGCGCGGCGCCGGCGCGCGCGGCGTGCCGTCGTCCTCGCACCTGATGCAGGCGAGAAGGTGCAGGCGATTCTCCGCGCGCGTCGCCGCGACGTAGAGCAGCCGCGCCGCCTCGAGGTCCTCGGCCTCGACCTCGAGGTTGCGGAGATAGCGGTAGGCGAGATCTTCTTCGGCACCCGTTTCCCTCATCGGAGCGAGCAGCAGGCCGCTTGAACGCTCTCTCCACAAAAAGAGCGGCATGTCGCTCCGCCCCGGCCCCTTGTCGAGGCCCGGCACGATTACGGTGCCGAACTCCAGGCCCTTCGCCTTGTGGATCGTCATGATCTGGAGGTCGGTCTCGGTCGCCTCGAGGTCGGGCAGCGCGTAGAGCTGGCGCAGGCTCTGGTCGAGCGCCGCGAGGTCCTCGAGCTCGCCGGCGCGCTCGAGGCTCTCGAGCTCGTCGAGGTAGATCTCGGCGTCCTCGAGGTCGGTGACGCTCGCGACGCAGGCCGGGCCGCCGAGCGCGAGCCATGCGCCCTCGACGCGCTCGCGCAGGCTGCCGCGGCCGCGGTTGGCGATGGCCGCACCGAGGATCGCTCTGAATCTTGCAAGCCTTTTGTTCTCTTGAATCAATTCCCATACCGTGGCGTAGCGATCGAGAGCGGCAATTTCGTGCAAGTCATTCAAGGGCAGGCCGGCCCAAGGCGCGCGCAGGATGGAAAGCCAGGCGATGCGGTCGCCGAGGTGCGAGAGCGCGCGTGTGAGGGCGTAGAGATCCTGGACGACCTGCTTCTCCCCCAGGTGCTCGATCTCGATGGCGCGGAAGCGGATACCGGCGGCCTTCAGCGCGGGCACGATGTCGGCGAGCGCGTCGCGCTTGCGCACCAGGATCGCGGTGCCGTCCTTCGCCTCGCGCACCAGCTCGACCACGCGCTGCGCCTCGGCTTCCCGGTCGGGAAGCGCGTGCCAGGTGGCCGCTTCACCCCCTAATTGTTTTTTCTGCGGATCGGGGGTCGCGGGGGAGTAGGGAACGGCCCCGGAGGCAGGATCGGGTTCAGTGGGGAGGATTCGGAAAAAGGAAGCGTTGAAGAAAGTGATCAGGTTTTTCTGTGAACGGCGGTTCGTCGTCAGCGTGAGGGGCTCGAGCTTCACGCTGCCGAGGCCCTGGTCGCGCGCCTGGAGGAAGAGCGCGACCTGGGCCTCGCGGAAGCGATAGATCGACTGCATCGGGTCGCCCACCAGGAACAGGGTTCTTCCGTCCCCGGCGCCCCACCCGCTCGTCAGGAGCGTGAGGAGCTCCCACTGCGAGATCGAGGTGTCCTGGAATTCGTCGACCAGGATGTGCTTCACGCGGTAGTCGAGCGCGAGCAGGAGGTCGGTGGGCGCGTCGGGGCTGCCGAGCGCGCGCACCGCGCCTTGCGCGACCTCGGTGAAGTCGGCTTGGCCGCGCTCGCCGAACACCACCTTGAGCTGCGCGGCCGCCTGGGGCAGGAGCTTGAGGATCGCCTCGAGCACTTCCCACTGGTAGTCGGTGTAGCGCTCCGGGGGCATCTCCTGCAGCCCGATGAGCGCCTCGCGCAACCCCGCCGTCGCAACGAGCTCAGGCGGCGCAGGTGGACGCTTCGTCCAGGTACGTTCAGTTTTGGTCAAGTATTTCTGGGCCATTTCCACCGACGCGTCCGGATGGACCCTTCGCGCCGCGGCCACGATGCGCGCGCGCTCGAGCGCAAACCTCGCCTCGAGTTGCGCCCGGGCATGCGCCGCGCCGGTGGTGCGCAGCCACTGGTCGCGCTTGGCGAGCATCGAAGAGAGGAGCCACGCGGCGGTGCCGAGGTTGTTGTCCATGTGCGCGAGGAGCCGCTCGGTCTCGGGCGAGAGATCCTTCAGCGTACGCAGGGCCGCTTCGCGGTAGTGCGGCCGCGCGTCCTCGACCAGCTCGGGCTGGGCGCCGAAGCGCGCGAGCACCGGCATCTGGCGGGTAAGCGAGGCGCAGAGCGCGTCGATCGTCTGGATGCGCAGGCGATGGCCGAGCGCTTTCGCCTCGGGCGTCGTGTCCAGCACGCGCTTGCGCATCTCGGCGGCGGCCTTGCGCGTGAACGTGATGGCGAGGATCTCCTCGGGCCGCTCGACCGAACCGAGCAGCTTCAGGAACCGCCGGACGAGCAGCTCGGTCTTACCCGAACCCGCCGGCGCCTGCACGATGAACGAGCGCCTTGGATCGAGGGCGGCTTCGCGTGCGGCAGCGTCTGGAAGGTCGCTCTTCTTCACGGTTTACGGGCAAGAACCTTGCTCGTATGCTTCATGGAGGTACCCACGTGGCCATCCAGCTCTACGACCTCGCTGCAGCCGAAGACGACCGGCGCTTCTCGCCCTACTGCTGGCGCACGAAAATGGCGCTCAAGCACAAGGGGCTCGAGTTCGAGACCCTGCCGTGGCGCTTCACCGAGACGGACCGCATCGAGTTCACCGGCTCCAGCACCGTGCCGGTGATCGTCGACGGCAAGCGCGCGGTGTACGACTCGTTCGAGATCGCGGTCTACCTCGACGAGGCCTACCCCAGCCGGCCGGGTCTTTTCGAGGGGACCGAGTCGCGCGCGCTGTCGCTTTTCCTGCACCACTGGGCGGTGCGCTCGCTCCACGCGCCGCTCCTGCGCGCGATCCTGCTCGACCTCTACCGCCATCTCCACGAGAAGGACAAGGCCTACTTCCGCGAGTCGCGCGAGAAGCGGCTCGGCGGGCGGCTCGAGGAAGTCGGCGCCGACCCCAAGAAGTGGCTCGCCGACTTCCGCGGCGCGCTCGAGCCGCTGCGGCCCGGGCTGGTGCAGAACCCGTTCATCGCCGGCAAGGGCCCGGGCTTCGCCGACTACATCGTGTTCGGCACTTTTCAGTGGGCGCGCTCGGTATCGCCGCTGCGCCTGCTCGAGCCCGACGACCCGATGTTCAAGTGGCGCGAACGGATGCTGGATCTCTTCGAGGGTTACGCCCGCGAGGCCAAGGGGTATCCGGTTTGGGCCTGAGGTCACCATTTTTCTCACTCCGGCGCCTCCTCGTCCTCGACCTCCTCCAGCACGTTGAACTTCTCGTAGACCCGGCATAGCGTCTGCAGGTCGCAGCGCAGGCAGGTCTTGAGGTCGCGCTTGGGGTCGACCGCGGCGTCGCCGGCAGCGAATGCGGCGCCGAGCGCCTCGGTTTCCTGCTTCCATTCGGCGAGCAGCGCGGGCCAATTCTTCGCGGCCCTTACATTGGGAACAAGGTCCCGGGTCCTGCCAAAGCCCATGAAGCGCATCGCGCCGCGGCGCAGCTTCGCGAAGACGACCGCGGCGAGTTCTTCGGGAGCCGCAACCGCGTAGAGCGGAAGCTGCGGGTCATCGGGCCGCGGCGCCTCCCAGTCTTTCGGCGTGACGCGGTAGCTGCTCTTGTAGTCGATGAGGACGTGGCCGCCCTCGCCTTCGAGCAGCCGGTCCATCCGGTCGATGCGGCCTTCGAATTCCACCTCCCCGAGACGAAGCTTTCGCTTCTCCTCGACCGACACGACCTCGAAGCTGCTGCGGTTTCTTTCGACTGCAAGCCATTCCTGGGCGAGCCTCGCGAGGCGCACGCGCTCGAGCTCTGCGAAGCGGCCCTCGACCCCGGCCTCCTTGACCGCCGCCGCGGCAGCGCGCTCGATCACCGGAGCGAGGTCCTGGCCCTGGAGCGCGGCGCTCGTCTTCAGCTCGGCCCAGATTCCACGCATCAGGGCGTGCAGCAGCTTTCCGCGATCCGAGGCATCCGGACCGGCGAGCGGCGCTTCGAGCGGCGCGGCGGCGAGGCGCCAGCGCGCGAAGGCGCGGAACGGACACGCAGCCTGGTCGGCGAGCACCCGCGTCCCGCCCCGCACCGGGCCGGGAGGGACCGCAGGTCCTCTCGCATCCTCCACGTTGACGAGGTTTTTTTTGGAAAACAACAGATCGCGGTAGCGCGGGAATTCCGGCAGCTCGAGCGTGCCGTCCGGAACGTGCGCGATGAGCGGGCTCGGCGCGAGGTCGCGGTCTTCTTCCTTCGCCGGCCAGGAAACGACCACTTCGGCCGCCGCGGCGAGCCATTCGTCGGTGAGGCGGCGATCGAGCACGGCGGAGGTTTCGGGCGACGCCTGCGGCACGCCGGCCTTCTTCTGCAGCGCCACCGGGATGAACGGATTCGGACGCGCATCGAGCGGCCAGGCTTCGTCGGTGAGGCCCGTGATCCACAGGCAGTCGAAGCGCAGCCCGGACGACTCGAGCACGCCGAGGATCTGGATCGGCGCCGCCGGCGCCTCGGCGGCAGGCTGGAACAGCGTGTCGCCGCAAAGATGCGCGAGCGAGGCGAACGCCTGCTGGATCGAGACCGGCTTCGAGATGCGCTCGAGCCTCGCAAGCTCGCCTAGCGTCTCGTGCCACTTGGCGAGCGCCTGGAACTCGTCGGAATCGCTCGCACGCTCGCCGGGGAAGCCTGCTGCCTCGAGCAGCGCCGAGAAATGCCGCGCCCAGCCGGCGAACGTGTTTCTGGGTTCAGCCTTGAGGCGAAAAACGTTTTCCAGGCATCGCCGTAGGAGGGCACAGTGCCCGACCGAGGCCACGAGCTTGGCGAGCGACACGCTCGCGCCGAGCGTTTCGCGCAGGTCCCGATCGAGCCGCGCGCGGCGCGTCATCTCGGTCTCGGCGCCGCCGAGGAAGGGCGAGCGCACCAGCCGGCTCGCTGCCGCGAAATCGATTTCCTCGAACGAAAGCCGGATCAGGCTGAGCGCCAGGTGAACCGCGGGCGCCTCGGCGAGCGGCTCGCCGAGCGAGAGGTTGAACGCCAGCGCGCTTTTCGGCGCGCCGGGCAGGTTGTAGCCGGGCTGCATGACCCGTGAAAACACCCGCAGCGCCTCCTTGCGCCGCCGTGCGAGGTCGGGCACGACCACGCCGATGCGGCTGCGGCCCTCCTCCAGGCGCGCGCGCGCCCAGGCCGCGGCGCGCTCGAGTTCCTGGCGCGCCGAGCGGAACGACAGCTTCGTCGCGCTGCCGCCGCTGCGCTCGGGAGCGCAGTGCGCGAGCGTGAAGCTCGCGAGCAGCTCGTTCGCCTGCGGCGGAACGATGTCGAACGCGTAGGCGACCAGGAGATTTGGCCTTTTCATCTCGTTTATCAATTGCAAAACGAGATCGGAAAGGCGTGCACCGTCGATTTCCCCGCGCGTGCGCGCCTCGTACTTCCGGGCCCATTCACGGAACGTCTGCGCGTCCTCGCCGCCGGGACCCGCCGGGATGCGCCACGCGTGCACGAGCCGCCACGCGTCGCGGCACTGGGCGGCGGTCTGCGCAATGGACAGGAGATCCGCGCCGGCGAGGATCTCCTCCCAGATCGCCTGCTCCTGCGCCGGGGTGAGAAGGAGCGGCAGCTCCCGCTCGGAATACAGCGCCTCCTCCCACAGTCGCACGACGAACGCGTCGAGCGGCAGGATG
>DASYPG010000552.1:0-7693 GCA_036006885.1 Burkholderiales bacterium
TGCCGGATCTCTTCCGCGAGGGCAAAGGCGTCGTGGCGCAGGGCGAGCTCGGCCACGACGGCGTGTTCCACGCCCGCGAAGTGCTCGCCAAGCACGACGAAAACTACATGCCGCCGGAAGCCGCGCACGCGCTGGAAAAGGCGTCGATCGAGAAGACGCAGAAAACGCTCGTCAAATGATTCCCAAATGATTCCCGAGCTCGGACAGCTGGCGCTCGCGCTGGCGCTTGTAGTGGCCCTGATCCAGGGCAGTTTTCCCATCCTGGGGGCGGCGAGAGGCAACCTCGCCTGGATGGCGCTCGCCCGGCCCGCGGCGCAGGCGCTGGCGCTGCTCGTCGCGGCTGCCTTCGGCTGCCTGGTCTACAGCTTCGTAACGAACGACTTCTCGGTGCAGTACGTGGCTGCGCACTCCAACAGCGCGCTGCCGCTTCACTATCGCGTTTCCGGCGCCTGGGGCGGCCACGAGGGCTCGTTGCTCCTGTGGTGCCTGATGCTCGGCGTGTGGATGACGGCAGTGACGCTCTTTAGCGCCCATCTTCCCGAGGAGATGACGGCGCGCGTGCTCGGCGTGATGGGGCTGGTCAGCGCGGGGTTCATCGCCTTCATGCTGTTCACGTCGAACCCGTTCGACCGCCTGTTCCCGGCGCCCGACGACGGCCGCGACCTCAACCCGCTGCTGCAGGACCCCGGCATGGTGATCCATCCGCCGATGCTCTACATGGGCTATGTCGGCTTCTCGGTCGCGTTCGCCTTTGCGGTGTCGGCGCTGCTGTCGGGCCGACTCGACGCCGCGTGGGCTCGCTGGTCGCGCCCCTGGACCACGGTGGCGTGGGCATTCCTCACGTGCGGCATCGCGCTCGGCAGCGGCTGGGCCTACTACGAGCTCGGCTGGGGCGGCTGGTGGTTCTGGGATCCGGTGGAGAACGCCTCGTTCATGCCCTGGCTCGTCGGTACCGCGCTCATCCATTCGCTCGCCGTTACCGAAAAGCGCGGCGCGTTCCGCAGCTGGACGGTGCTCCTCGCCATCATCGCCTTCGGCCTGTCGCTCCTCGGCACCTTCCTCGTGCGCTCCGGCGTGCTCACTTCCGTGCACGCTTTCGCCACCGACCCCAAGCGCGGCATCTTCATCCTCGGCCTGTTCGTTTTCCTGATCGGCGGCGCGCTCGTGCTGTACGCGTGGCGCACCGCGCGTATCGGCCTCGGCGGCGACTTCGCCCCGCTGTCGCGCGAATCGTTGCTGCTCGCCAACAACGTCATCCTCACGGCCGCCGCGGGGACCGTGTTCCTGGGAACGCTGTATCCGCTCGCGATCGACGTCCTCGCGAGCGGCAAGATCTCGGTCGGGCCGCAGTACTTCGAGGCGGTGTTCGTGCCGCTGATGGCGCCGGCGCTCTTTCTCATGGGCGTCGGTCCGCTCGCGCGCTGGAAACGCACCAGCCTGCCCGAGCTTGCGGTGTTGCTACGCTGGGCGCTCGGCGTAAGCCTCGCCCTCGGCCTCATCCTGCCTTTCGCCTTGGGCGAATGGCACGCGCTCGTCGGCTTCGGCCTCGCTCTCGCCGCGTGGATCGCGATCACGGCTTTCCTGAGCACGAAGAAAAGGCCAAGAAACTCCCGCGCTTATTGGGGCATGGTGATCGCCCACTGCGGCGTGGCGGTGTTCGTAGTCGGGGTCACGCTGGTGAAGGGCTATGAAAGCGACCGCGACGTGAAGATGCGCCCGGGCGACACGGTGGAGCTCGCGGGCTACGTGTTCCGGCTCGAGAGCGTCTCGCCGGTGCGCGGCCCGAACTACACCTCGGCGCAGGCGAAGATCACGGTCACGAAAGGCGGCAAGCCGGTCACCGAGATGTACCCGGAACGGCGCATGTACCCGGTTGCCGAGCAGGTGATGACCGAGGCGGCGATCCATCCGGGCCTGACCCGCGACCTTTACGTGTCGCTCGGCGACGCGCTCGAGGAGCCGGGCGGCAAGAGCGGCGCCTGGCTCGTCAAGGTGCAGCACAAGCCCTTCATCGACTGGATCTGGACGGGGTGCCTGATCATGGCGATCGGCGGGGTGTTCGCGGCGAGCGACCGCCGCTACCGTTTCTCGTTACGTGAGCGCAGGACCGCCGAGGTCGCGGCTTGAGATTTTGGCTCCTCATCGGCGGGTTCCTGGTCCTGGTTGGGCTGCTCGCGGTCGGCCTGCGGCTCGATCCGCACGAGGTGCCCTCGCCCCTCATCGGCAAGCCCGCGCCGGCGTTCGAGCTGCCGCTCCTCCAGCAACCGGACAAGCGCTTCTCGCAGAAGGACATGCTCGGCACGGTGTGGGTGATGAACGTGTGGGCTTCGTGGTGCCCGCCCTGCCTCGTCGAGCATCCGGTGGTGAGCGAGCTCGCGCGTTCGGGCATCGCCCCGGTGGTCGGCCTCAATTACAAGGATGCGCGCGAGGACGCGCTGCCGTGGCTCAAGAGGAACGGCGATCCTTTCAAGGTCACGGTCTTCGACGCGGCCGGCCGGATCGCGATCGATTACGGCGTGTACGGCGTGCCCGAGACCTACGTGATCGACCGCCAAGGCGTCATCCGCTACAAGCACATCGGGCCGCTCACGCCGCAGATCACCCAGAAGAAGCTGCGTCCGCTCATCGAAGAGCTGTCGAAGCGTGGCTAGGCTTTTATTGCTTTTTCTTCTCGTCGCCCTCCCTTTCCGGGCGATGGGACAGGAAGATCCAAGCCTCGAGCGGCGCGTAACCTCGCTCGCGCACGAGCTGCGCTGCCTGGTGTGCCAGAACCAGACCATCGCCGACTCCAACGCGCCGCTGGCGCAGGACCTGCGCAACCAGATCCGTGAGCAGCTCAAGGCCGGCAAGAGCGAGCGCGAGGTGACCGACTTCATGGTGGCGCGCTACGGCGATTTCGTCCTCTACCGGCCGCCGTTCAAGGCGACCACCGTGGCGCTGTGGACCGGTCCGTTCGTGCTGCTAGCGCTCGGCACCTGGCTTCTGGTTCGCCGGGTGAGGAAAAAGACGCCGCCGCCCGAGCTCAGCGAGGCCGAGCGCCGGCGCGCCGCGCAGCTCCTCGAATGATCCTCTTCTGGCTGATCGGCGCCGTGGCGGCGGCCGCCGTCATTGCCTGGGTGCTGCGGCCGCTCCTCACGCGAAGAAAGGGCGCGCCCCCGTCGCGCGCCGCTGCCAACGTGGCGATCTACCGCGATCAGCTGCGCGAGCTGGACGCCGACCTCGCCGCGGGAACGCTGGCGCGCGAGGACTACGAGCGCGCCCGCGCCGAGCTCGAGACGCGGGCACTGCGCGATGCCGGCCAGCCCGACGAGCCGCCGGCTGCGCCGCGGGGCCGCGGCTTCGCCTGGGCGCTCGCCGGGACGGTGCCGGTCGCCGCCGTGGCGCTCTATCTTCTCGCCGGCAACCCGGCCGCGATCGACCGCGAAGCCCAGTTGCACGCCTCGCGCGCGCAGGTCGAGGCCATGGTCGAGCGGCTCTCCGCCCGCTTGCGCGAGAATCCCGACGACGTCAACGGCTGGAAGCTCCTCGGCCGCTCCTACGGCGTCATGGGGCGCTACGCCGAGGCCACGGACGCCTACGCCAAGGCCGCGATGCGCGCGCCGCGCGATGCGCAGCTTCTCGCCGACCTCGCCGACGTGCTGGCAATGGCGCGCGGCCAGAGCCTGCAGGGCGAGCCGGAGCAGCTCGCGCTGCGCGCGCTCGAGATCGAGCCGGGCAACCTCAAGGCGCTGGCGCTCGCCGGCTCCGCGGCGTTCGAGCGCAAGGACTACGCCGCGGCGGCGAAGCAGTGGGAGCGCATGCTCGCCCACGTCGAGCCCAACTCGGAGGACGCGCGCGCGATCCAGCAGAACGTGGCCGAGGCGCGCTCGCTCGCCGGTGAACCGGCGAAGCCGGAAGAAGCGAGGAAATCCGAATCGAAGAAAGCGCAGGCGAAACCCGGCCTGAGAGGCACGGTGTCGCTTTCGCCGAAGCTCAAGGACCAGGCCTCGCCCGACGACACGGTCTTCGTATTCGCGCGCGCGACCGAGGGTCCGCCGATGCCGCTCGCGGTGGCCCGGGTGCGGGTTCGCGATCTGCCCTATCGCTTCGCGCTCGACGACTCGATGGCGATGAGCCCGGCGCTGAAGCTTTCGGCGTTTCCGAAAGTCGTGGTGGCGGCGCGGGTATCGAAGAGCGGCACCGCGACCGCGCAGCCGGGCGATCTGCAGGGCGCGAGCGCGCCCGTGGCGAACGACGCCGCCGCGGTCAGCGTGGTGATCGACACCCTCGTGCGCTAGCGCGCTGGAAGCGCGCGCGCAATTTTGTTACGCTCGCGTTCGCAGGCAATACGCAGGAGAAACGCCATGGCTGAAAGCAAAGAACGCCGCAAGACTCCCCCCAGGGCAACCCAAGCGACGCCCCGGCCCGACACCCGAGTAGAGACCTCGAGCGAAGAAACCAGGCGCCGCATCGCCGAGGCCGCTTATTTCCGCGCCAAGGAGCGGGGTTTCGAACCCGGCCGCGAGATCGAGGACTGGGTCGAGGCCGAGTCCGAGGTGATGGGCCGCATCAACGGCGCGGACCGCTAGCCTCTCGCCCTTTCAGGGCAGATCTACGCGGGTCCAGTCGACGAAGGGCGAGCCCCACACCTCGATGCGCCGCATGCCGGGCAGCGGCTCGTCGTCGCGGGAGAGGTGCGTGTCGCCGTGAATCAGGATGATTCTGCGCGGATAGCGCGCGCCCAGGGCCTGAAGACGCTCCCGTAGCGGGGCGAAGCCGTCGCGCACCCCGGGCCTGAAGGGATTCGCCTGCATTAGCACCACCAGGCCCTTCGCGTTAGCCGCGAGCGCCGCGGCCTCGTCGAGCCAGGCGAACACGGCGCGCATGCGCGGTGCGTGCTCTGGATGCCGGAGATGGTTGTCCGGCCCCGGCACGTTGAGCGCCACGAACACCCAGCCGCCTTGCTCCCAGCGCACGTGCTCGCAGTATTCGCCCGCCTGTTGTTCCACTTTGAGGAAATTGGGGTTACAGAAAAGCGTGCGCCAGACCTTCAGCCGTTCCAGCGGCTGCTTGCAATCGCTCCACTCGTTGTCGCCCGGGATCAGGAGAAAGGGATGGCGGATGCGAGCGAGCTGCTTCTTGCGCGCGTCGAGCCAGCGGTCGCCGCAGGCCTGCTCGGGCGTGCTCGAGCCGATGTCGCCGACGTGCACGACGAAGGCGAGCGGCTCGGCGTTGATCCGATCGATCACCGCGTCGAGGCGTCCGATCTCGCCTTCGGTATAAGGCGCGTCGCCCAGCACGCCGAAGACCAGCGCGCCGGCAGGAATCGGCGCCGAGGTGGCGCACCCGGTCAACGACAATGCGAAGAGAGCGGCTCCCACGAGCTTCGTCGTCAAATGTCGTATGCCCTGCGTAGCAAGGTCAGCGGATGCGCCTTTTCTGCCTTCACTTCGGCGCCGATGCCTTGCTGGATGTGGCGCGCGGCGATCGGGCAATCCGAGCTGATGTATCGGGGAGGCGACCCGTCGGCGGCCTCGGCCATCTGGCGGAACACCGGCCGGCCGATCTTCATCGAGTTCTCGAAGTACTCCACCTTCACGCCCCAGGTGCCGTCGTGGCCGGCGCAGCGCTCGACGGTCTTGACTTCGGTTTGCGGGATCGACTCGAGCAGCTCGCGCGTCTTCTGGCCCATGTTCTGGACCCGCGAGTGGCAAGGAACGTGGTAGGACACCTTGCCGAGCCCCTGCTTGAAGTCGGTCCTGAGCAGGCCTGCCTTCTTCCGCAGCACGAAGTACTCGAAGGGATCGAACATCGCGTCGCGCACCGCGAGCGTGTCGGCGTCGTCCGGGTAGAGGAGCGGGAGCTCCTGCTTGAACATGAGGGCGCAGGATGGCACCGCGGCTAGGATCGCATAGCCCTCCCTCGCGTAGCGCGCGAGGACGGGGATGTTGACGCGCTTGAGCGCATCGAGCCCCTTGAGGTCGCCGAGCTCGAGCTTGGGCATGCCGCAGCAGACCTCCTTGTCGACCACGACGTACGGGATCTCGTTGTGCCGCAGGATCGCCACCAGGTCGTAGCCCATCCCCGGCTCGTTGTAGTTCACGTAGCAGGTCGCGAAGATCGCGACCTTCCCGGGGGCATTCGGCGTGTCTTTTACTGGGAACGCAGCGGAAGGCTTGACTCCAGACCTGAATTTCTCGGGCGCATAAGGCGGCAGCGCACGGTCTTTGTGCACCCCGAGCGCCGCCTGCATCGCGGCGCGGGCGGCGGGATTGCGGTTCATGAAGTTCACCGTCTGCGCCACGACCGGAATCGCAGCGAGCTTGCCGAGCGCGTCGGTCGACGAAAGCAGCCGGTCGCGAAACTTCACGCCTTGCTCGAACTTGATCGCTTTGGCGCGCAGCATCACGTGCGGGAAGTCGACGTTCCAGGGGTGCGGCGGGACGTACGGGCACTTGGTCATGTAGCACAGGTCGCACAGGTAGCACTGGTCGACCACCTTCCAGAAGTCCTCCTTTTTTACGCCGTCGACTTCCATCGTCGAGGAGGCGTCGACCAGGTCGAACAGCGTCGGAAAGGTGGTGCACAGGCTGACGCAGCGCCGGCAACCGTGGCAGATGTCGAACACGCGCTCCAGCTCCTTCTCGGCCTTCGCCTGGTCCCAGAAGCCGGGGCTCTTCCAGTCGAGCGGGTGGCGGGTGGGTGCTTCGAGCGAGCCTTCTCGCATAGCGATGGTTTCCGGATCAGAGGTGCCGCACGACCACGACTTCGTTGCCGCCGCGCGAGACTTCGCTGAATCCGAGGCGCGCCGCGAGGTGCAGCATATCGCGATTGTCGGCAAGGATATTTCCGTAGAGCGCCGCGTAGCCGGCGTCGCGGGCGCTGGCGCACAGCCGCTCGAGCAGCGCTCGGCCGAGGCCCTTGCCCTGCCATTCGTCGGCGACCGTGAGGGCGAATTCCGCCGTCGTGCCGTCGGGATTGGGCGCGTAGCGGCCGACGGACACGAACCTGCCCTCGTGCAGCACGACGAGCGCGAGCTCGCGGTCGTAGTCGAGCTGGGTGAAGCGCGCCAGCAGGCGCGGCGGCAGCTCGCTCAGCTGCTGCATGAAGCGCTGGTAGCGCGAGCGCTCGGAAAGCGCGCGGAAAAAGGCGACCTCCAGCTCGACGTCCTCGGGCCGCATCGGCCGCACCGGCAGGCGCGCGCCGTCCCGCAACCGGATTTCGCCTTCGAGCTCGGTCGGGTACGGATGGATCGCGAGGTGCGGATAGCGGCGTCCTTGCGCCGGGAGCGCTCGGCTTTCCGGGCCGTGAAGCACCACCCGGGCGTCCGCTATCACCGCGCCGCCGGGGTGCGCCAGCACCGGATTGAGGTCGAGCTCCTTCACCCAGGGCAGCGCGCACAGCATGCGCGACACGCCGCAAAGGATCCGCACCAGCGCGTCGAAATCCGCCGGCGGCACGTCGCGATAGCCGGCGAGCAGGCGATGCACGCGCGTGCGCGACATCAATTCGCGCGCCAGCGCGGCGTTGAGCGGCGGAAGGGCGAGCGCCGTGTCGCGTACGGCGTCGACCGCCACCCCGCCGGCGCCGAACACGACCACCGGGCCGAACACCGGATCGGTCGCGGCGCCCACGAGCACCTCGCGCGCGTGAGCGTAGCGCAGCATCGGCTGCAGCACGACGCCGTCGATGCGCGCGCCGGGGCGCAGCGCGC
>DASYPG010000553.1:0-3938 GCA_036006885.1 Burkholderiales bacterium
CAGACGCAGGCGCGCCAGGCGGCGCGCTTCATCGACGTCGGCACGCGCAACGCCGACGTGGTGGAAGCGCTCGGCATGGCGCCGGCGCTGTCGCGGCGCTGGGCGAGCCTGAACGAGGCTGCGCTGCGCGAGCACAGGCGCGCGAACGCGATCGGCGCCGGCTTCTCGGGCTTCACGAAATTCGCGCGCCAGCTGATCCAGCTCGTGATGCTCGGGATCGGCGCGCACCTCGTTCTCTCGCAGCACGTCACCGCGGGCATCATGATGGCCGGCACCATCCTGCTCGGCCGGGCGCTGGCGCCCGTCGAGACGCTGGTCGGGAGCTGGAAAGGCCTGGTCGAGGCGCGTGCCGCGTGGCGCAGGCTGCGGGCCCTCCTGAACGAACAGGTTCAAGAGGAAGCGGGCACCGAGCTGCCTGCACCTCTGGGCGCAGTGAAGGTGGAGCAGCTCGTGTTCCGGCTGCCGAAAGCCGAGCGTCCGATCCTGCGCGGCGTTTCGTTCTCCCTCCAGTCGGGCGAGGCACTCGGCGTGATCGGGCCGAGCGCCTCCGGGAAGTCGACGCTGGCGCGCCTCATCGTGGGCGTGTGGAAGCCGGCGGCGGGTACCGTGCGGCTCGACGGCGCCGACGTGTCGGCCTGGCCGCGAGAGCGCCTCGGGCCGTATCTCGGCTACCTGCCGCAGGACGTCGAGCTCTTCACCGGGACCGTGGCGCAGAACATCGCGCGCCTCGGCGAGCCCGACGCCGCCGCGGTGATCCGCGCCGCACAGCGGGCGCACGTCCACGAGCTCATCCTGCGCCTGCCGCAGGGTTACGACACCGAGATGGGCGAAGCCGGGGCGGCGCTTTCGCCGGGCCAGCGCCAGCGCGTGGCGCTCGCGCGCGCGCTCTACGGCGAGCCGCGCCTCGTGGTGCTCGACGAGCCCAACGCAAGCCTCGACAACGAGGGCGACGAAGCGCTGCTGCGGGCGCTCGCCGATCTCAAGGCGAATGGTGCGACCGTGGTGATCGTGGCGCACCGCCCGTCGCTCCTGCGGAGCGTGGACAAGCTGCTCGTGATGAACGAAGGGACGGTGCAGATGTTCGGCCCGCGCGCCGAGGTGCTCGCGCGGCTCACACGTCCGTTGCCGGGTCCCCGGGAGCGTGCCGCGTGAGCGCCTCAACCGCCAGGTGGTGCAACGAAGACCGCGAAATCCGACGCATCCTGGTGAGCGGCGTCCTGGTCATTGCCGGAGGCGCCGCGGCGCTCGCGGCCTGGGCCACGTACGCCCCGATGTCGGGCGCGGTGATCGCGCCCGGGTTCGTCAAGGTGGATCTCAACCGCAAGGTGGTGCAGCACCAGGAAGGCGGCACGGTGCGCGCGGTTCGGGTGCGCGACGGCGAGCGCGTGAAGCAGGGGCAGGAGCTCGTCCTGCTCGACGACGTGCGCGTCGATTCCGCGCTCGACATGCAGCGCACGCAGCTCGACGCCGAGCGCGCCAAGGCGGCGCGGCTCGAGGCGGAACGTGCGTTCGCAGCGAAACCGGCGTTTCCGGCCGACCTATCGAAGCGCAGCGGCGAGGCGAAGATGGCCGAGCAGCTCGCGCGCGAGTCGGTGCTGTTCCGCGCGCGGCGCGACGCGGTCGAGACCCAGATCGCCCTGCTGCGCAAGCAGATCGACGAGACCGCGAGCGAGGTCGTGGCGCTGAACGAGCAGCTCACCGCGGAGGAGCGGGCGCTCAAGCTGCAGAAGGAGGAGCTCGCGGCGAACGAGGGGCTGCTCGCGCAAGGCTACGTGCAGAAGACCAGGATCATGACGCTGCAGCGCGCCACCGCGGAATACGAGGCGCGCCACGGCGAGCGCCGCGCCGAGCTCGCCAAGGCGCGCCAGCGCACCGCGGAGCTCGAGCTGCGCATCCTTTCCATGCGCAACGCCTACGTCCAGGCCGCGGCCGACGAGCTGAAGGACACCAGCGCGCGCATCTTCGACCTCGAGGAGCGAATCCGCCCGTCCAAGGACGCGGCCGAGCGCCAGCGCATCCTTTCGCCGATCGACGGCGAGGTGGTGGGGCTGCGCGTCTTCAGCCAGGGCGGGGTAGTCGGGCCGCGCGAAGTGCTGATGGAGATCGTGCCCGACGACAAGCGCCTGATCGTCGAGGCGCGCATCCGCCCCGAGGACATCAACCACGTGCGCGCCGGCTCGCCGGCCGACGTGCGGCTCACCGCCTACCAGCAGCGCACCACGCCGCTCGTGCCCGGGTCGGTGATCTACGTCTCCGGCGACCGGCTGGTCGACCAGCAGACCGGCACCCCCTATTACGTGGTGCAGATCGACGTGCCGGCCGAGGCGCTGGCGGAGGCGGGAAACCTGAAGCTCCAGGCGGGCATGCCGGCCGAGGTCTTCATCCGTACCGACAGCCGCACCGCAGCCGACTACATGCTCGCGCCGGTGACCTCCTATCTGCGCCGCGCGATGCGCGAGCCAATGTGATGCGGCCCATGTAATGCGGCTCCTTTTCGTCCACCAGAACTTTCCGGGGCAGTACCGCCACCTCGCGGCGCACTACGCCGGGGCGGGTCACGAAGTCGTGGCCATCGGCGACAAGGAAAACCTGCGCTACCAGCCTCGGATCCCGGGAGTCCGGCTCTTCGCCTACCAAGCCCCGCGCGAGGACCACGCCGGCGTCTTCGAGGCGAGCGCGCTGCGCGCCATGGAGCGTGGCCGCGCGCTCGCCACCGCGGCCGCGGCGCTGCGGCGCGCCGGATTCCGGCCGGACCTGGTCTTCGCGCACATCGGCTGGGGCGAGGCGCTGTTCCTCAAGGACATCTTTCCCGCGGCGCCGCTGCTCCTCTACGGCGAGTTCTTCTATCGCGCGCGCGGCGCCGACATGGGCTTCGATCCAGAGTTTCCGCCCTCGGCGAAAAGCCTCCTGCGCCTGCGGGTGATGAACGCTCCGCTTCTCATGTCGCTCGACGCCGCGGATTGGGTCATGACGCCGACGTTCTGGCAGCAGCGGCAGTTTCCGCAGGCCTACCAGGCGCGCACTTCTGTGATCCATGATGGCATCGACACCGATGCCGTTCGCCCCGGCGGGGGGAGCGGGGAAGAACTGATTACCTACGTCGCGCGCAACCTCGAGCCCTACCGCGGCTTCCATGTGTTCATGCGGGCGATCCCCGAGATCCAGCGCCGCCGCCCGAAGGCGCGCATCGTCATCGTCGGCGGTGACGCCGTGAGCTACTCGCCGCGCCTGCCGCCCGGCCAGACCTACCGCGAGCGCCTGCTGCGCGAGCTCGACGGAAAGATCGACCTCTCGCGCGTCAGCTTTCTCGGGCGCATTCCCTACAAGGAGTATCTCGCGCTGCTCCGCAGGTCGTCGGTCCACGTCTACCTGACGTACCCGTTCGTCCTGTCGTGGTCGCTGCTCGAAGCCATGGCGAGCGGCTGCCTCGTGATCGGCTCGCGCACGGCGCCGGTGGAGGAGGCCATCTCGGATGGGGTGAACGGACTGCTGGTCGACTTTTTTTCCCCTGAGAAAATTGCTTCTGAGATCGACGAGGCGCTGCGGCGTCAGGCCGACCTTGTTCCTTTAAGAGAAGCGGCGCGCCGTACGGTGCTCGAGCGCTACGACCTGAAGCGGGTCTGCCTGCCGGCCCAGCGCCGGCTGGTGGAAGCGCTGCTAGAGAGAAAAAGCGCCGACGCTCGCCCCGCCGCAGACGTACAGCACCTGGCCGGTGACGAACCCGGCCTCGCGGTCGGCGAAGAACATCACCGCGCGCGCAACGTCGCCCGGCTCGCCTAGCCGCCGCACCGGGATCGCCTGCGCGATGCGCTCGACCTGAGGGCTTCCCTCGGGCACCACGCCGTGGAAGTTCGCGGTCCGGATCGGGCCGGGCGCAACCACGTTCACCGTGATGCCGAACGGCGCCAGCTCGAGCGCCCAGGTGCGCGCCATGCCGA
>DASYPG010000554.1:0-8295 GCA_036006885.1 Burkholderiales bacterium
GTTGAGCAACGCTGCTAACCCGGCTTCGGGGCTGGTCACGGCGCAAGCCGGCGACAGCGGTACGCAAGCCCAGCGCGAGACTCTCGCCGAGATCGTTCGCCGCCATGCGGAAAGGCTCAAAGACCACCAGCCCTCCGTGACCGCTGCGCTACAGGTGGACACGCAACAGTGCAGTGGGGGCGGAACGGACACCTTCGCCTTTGACGATGCGAGCCAAAGCGCAACCGAGGTCTTCGTCACCTGCAACCAGGGCGGGATTGTCCTGCACGGCACCGTCTCGTCTTCGAATGTCAGCGTAGTTCAAAACCTGGGCCCGACGCTAGGCAGTCCCTATGTCCTTGCTGTCACGGCGAGTTTCGCCATCGATCTGTCGGTCACCACTACGTCGCCTGCCCAGAGCGTCGTCACTCAAGGCTCGTTCACTTTCACGGTTTCCATCAACGGAAACATGCAAGCCAACGGCACTGGCGGCGTGCAGCCGGGTCCGGCGACCACAGTAGCGATATCGATGAGCGGCGCGAGCCTTCTGACCTCGAACGGCACCGAGCGCCAGCTGCTGTCCAACTTCGGCATCACTGTCATCGACAACGTCACGACGTCGAGCTCGTCGATCTCAGGGAGCTACACCTTCGCGAGCACGACTCTCAACGGCGCGGTCATGGTGGCCATCACGGGGGCCATCGTGTTCCAGCCGCAGGGAGCGGTGCATCCGAGCTCCGGGATCGTCACCATCACCTCGCCGGGATCGCCCGGGAAGAGCATCGTACTGACCGTGATCTCCCTCCCGGCTCCGGGCGTTAAAGTCGACGTGTCCGATGGGGTGACCACCGATACCGCTAACCTCACGTGGGCACAGGTCGACGCGCTATAAGCAGCTGTTCTTTGCAAGGTGGGCGCGGCTTCCGGGCCGCGCCCTTTTCCCTTCTCCCCCCCATTGTTCGCTAGCAGACAGACCTGCGTATGGAATGGCGCAATCATTTCAGCGTGCGCCGTCGGCGCTGCTGTAAGGCCAGCTCGTGGAAGCGATCCCGGATCGCCACGAGCCCTTTGAAAGGTGTGCCATGGAATTCAAGGTCCCGGAATTGCCTGCCGTTACGAAGCCCTTTGTCCTGGGAGCACTCGTGGGAGCCGCGGTGCTCGCATGGGCGGGATTCGACGCGCTCGGCTGGAAATTGAACAGCAAGGCGGAAGCCCTCGCCAGCCAGAAGGCAGAGGCGGCCGTGGTGACCGCGTTCGCCTCGATCTGTCGCGCCCAATTCACGACCAGCCCCGATTTCCCCACGCGACTGGCGGCGCTCGACAAGGTGGAGCGGTATTCGCGAGGGGACGCCGTTGCGAAGGCCGGCTGGGCAACCATGGCCGGCGGCAAGGAGCCCCGCCCCGGGGTTGGCCAGGAATGCGCCGACCTGCTGATTCCCGCTAAGACGTAGCGCTGCTGAGCCTTGCGCTCACCGCCGCGCACGCTTTAGGTCTAAGTCCAATCTACGAACGTGCGAACGGCGACGGTTTTGATGGCGGTAGTTTCGACGCGTAATCTCCGCGCAGAGCCGAAGGTCAAATAAAAAGGCCCGGGGCTGCAACCCATCCCCGACCCCTCGAAGCTTGAAGCGGTGATGCGCTACCACGAGCGCACCAAGCATCATTTCGCCCGCTTCGCGCCGGGCCCGGGGCGGCTCGACTGGGCGAACCAGCCCGATCCGTTCCGGCGCTTCGAGGGCGCGCCGCTCACGCGGCTGCCGCTGCTCGCGCCGCACGAGGAGCCGCGCCCGCCCGAGTACGAGAGCCTTTACGCGCCGGGGACGGTGGCGAGCGTGCCGGTGGGCCTGCGCGCGCTCTCGCGCCTGCTCGAGTACGCGCTCGCGCTTTCGGCGTGGAAACAGGCCGGCGAGGCGCGCTGGGCGCTGCGCGTAAATCCATCGAGCGGCAACCTGCATCCGACCGAGGGCTATGTATTCATAAGCTCTATTCCAGAGTTGGGCGAATCGCCGGGGCTTTTCCACTATGCGCCCAGGGAGCACGCGCTCGAGCGCCGCGCCGACTGCCCGCCGGAGCTCTACGCACAGGTTCTGCGCGGCTTTCCGGCGCAGGCGTTCCTGGTGGGGCTGTCCTCGGTCTACTGGCGCGAGGCGTGGAAGTACGGCGAGCGCGCTTTCCGCTATTGCCAGCACGACGTCGGCCACGCCATCGGCTCGCTGAGCATCGCCGCCGCGACGCTCGGCTGGTCGGTACGGCTCCTCGACGGGGTGGCCGACGACACCATCGACGCGCTCCTGGGCCTGGACCGCGCTGCCGACTTCGAGGGCACCGAGCGCGAAAGCGCGGAGCTGGTGATGGCGCTATGGCCGGGACAAGGCGCGACGAACACTTCCGGCCTCGAGGTCGAGGTCGTGCAAGCGCTGAAAAGTCAGCGCTGGTACGGACGCGCCAACCGGTTGAGCGCGCAAGCCCCGGTGCGCTGGGATGCGATCGACGACGTGGCCGCGGCGTCCCGCAAACCATGACTTCTGCCGGGCAGATCATTCGCCAGCGGCGCAGCCTCCTTGCCTGCGATGGGATCACCTCGATCCCGGCGGCACGCTTCTATCGCATGCTCGAGCGCGTCATGCCCCGGGACGCGATTCCGTGGGCGCCGGCAATCCACTTCGGGCTCTTCGTGCATCGCATCGACGGCGTCGAGCCCGGCCTCTATGCGCTGGCGCGCGATCCGGCAAAGGTGGCGAAGCTCAAAGGCGCGATGCACCCGCATTTCCTGTGGGAAGTGCCGCCGGACTGCCCGGCGACGCTGCCGCTCTTTCTCCTCGAGCGCGGCGACGCGCGCGTACTCGCAACGCAGGTGAGCTGCCGCCAGGACATCGCCGGCGACGGCGCATTCTCGCTCGGCATGCTCGCGGAGTACCAGGCGGCGCTGGTCGCGAACGGGCCGTGGTTCTACCGGCGCCTCTTCCGGGAGGCCGGCCTCATCGGCCAGGTGCTCTACCTCGAGGCCGAGGCCGCCGGCGTGCGCTCGACCGGCATCGGCTGCTTCTTCGACGATCCGGTGCACCAGGTGTTCGGCTTGCGGGACCTGGAATTCCAGTCGCTCTACCACTTCACCGTCGGCGGAGCAGTGGACGACCCGCGGCTCACCACGCTGCCGCCGTATCAGGACCCCTAGAGTGACGGATACTTGAAGCCGGCATGGCAATCATTCTGGAGGTTTCGAAGATGCGCCGGATCCTGGGCGCCCTGTGCGCCGGCGCGTTCCTGATCGCCGCCGTGTTCCTGATCGGAACGGTCAGCGCGCTCGCCCAATCGACTGGCATCTATCCGCAGCGGGCGGTGCGGATCGTCGTGCCGTACCCGCCCGGCTCGGGGACCGACATCGTGGCGCGGCTGCTCGGCCAGCGGAGCCATCACCGCCTCGCGCTTTGCCTGTGGGGTCAGCGCTTTCGGCCCAGCGCCACCTTCAGCGCTTCGGCGTCGAGCACGGCGCAAGGTGCGGCGGGTTGACGGATAAAGGTGCCACTACTGTGTGGCTTGGCGGTTAACGGTCGATTTCACCTTCATTCGACTTCAACCTTCGCCGCTGCGGCGACGCTTTTCCATTTGCGAACTTCCGTAGCGACGAAGGAACTCGCCTGCTCACGGTTCATCACCATCGGTTCGACGGCCATGGCGGCGAGCCGCGCGACGTACTCCGGGTCGCTGAGAATTTTCGCAGTCGCTTCGCGCAGCCGCACCTGCACAGCCTCGGGCGTCTTGACTGGCACGCCGATTCCCCACCAGGTGCTCGAGACGACGCCGGGCATGCCGAGCTCGGCGAAGGTCAGCACGTCGGGCAGGAGCTTCAGTCGGCTCGTATGCGCCACCGCGAGCGCGCGCAGCTTGCCGCTCGCCAAATTCGATTTAAGCCCCGTGAGGTCGTTGATGATCATGTCGACGTCGCCTGAGAGCAGCGCGAGCGTCGCTGGCTGCCCGCCTTTGAACGGCACGATGAGGAGATCGGCGCCGGTCTGCTGCTTGAAGAGTTCCGCGGCCATCTGGACGATGGTGCCCGGGCCCGAGGAGGCGATGGTGTACTTGCCGGGGCTCGCCTTCGCCATCGCCACGACATCGTTCGCGCTCTTCGCCGGCAGGCCGTCGCGCACGGCGAGAATGTGCGGCGCGTTGGCGATCAGGCCGATGAGCGCGAAGTCCTTCCAGAAATCGTAGGGCACCTGCTTCATGACGAGCGGGTTGATCACCATGGTGCTCGTCGTGCCGAAGACGAGCGTGTAGCCGTCGGGCGCGGCGCGCGCGGCCGCCGCCGTGCCGATGCTGCCGCTTGCGCCGTCGCGGTTGAGCGTGACCACCGGCTGTCCGACGATCGCGGACAGGTGCTGTGCGTACAGCCTGCCGACGATGTCGGCCGGCCCGCCTGCGGGGAACGGCACGATCATCTGGATCGGCTTCGCCGGATAGTCGTCGGCCGCAAAGCCGGTGGTAAAGGCGGCGGCGCAGGCGAAGAAGAGAAGAAATATGTGGATGGCGGTCTTCACGCCACTCCCCGGAAGTCGCGGACGCATTCTGCGTACGTGGCGCGGCGCGTAATGAATTCGCCGGCGTGCAGGCTATGGGCGAGGCGCTCGAAGCCCGCCTCGGAAACCGCCGTGGTGCGCGCCCAGACGCCGGCGCGGTGATAGCGCTCCAACGCCGAGCGCAGCACGTCGTGCGGCACGTCGGGAAAGAAAGACGCCGTCACGCGCGCGAGCTCGGCCGGTCCAACGGCTGCCAGCCAGTCGAGCATCGCCTGCGTCGCGCGCGTGAGGGCGGCGAATTCCTGGCGCCGCTTGGCGGCGCTGTCGCGCGAGGTCATGAACGCCGTGTAGGCGGTCGGACCGCGCGCTGCGGCGGCGTAGAGGATCGCGTATCCCTCGGCGAGCGCGCGGCTCGCATAGGGCTCGAAGAGGTGCACCGCGTCGAGCTTCCCCGCGGCGAGCGCCTCGAGCTGCTGGGCCATGGTGAGGTTGTCGACAATGCGGCCGGCGCGGCGCATGGCGGCGGTGTCGACGCCCGCGTCTTCGAGGTCGGCGCGCAGGCAATACCACGGCGTCGGTACCTCGGAGACGACGCCGAGGCGCATGGCGGCAGCGTCCATTAGCTTGAACGGACGCTCGCGCCCGATCAGGTAGAACGGGTCGCGCCAGACCACTTCGCCGAACGAAAGGAGCCGCGCGCCGTCGTCCGGCGTCGAGTCATGGTCCTTCAGCACGCGCATCGGCCCGCCCCACTGCGCGTCGATGCGGCCACGCTTCACCTCGCCGATCGTGCCGCCGGGGGCGTCGGAAGGCAGCCACTCGACCTCGAGGCCTTCGCGCTGCGGGAGCCCGAGCGCGCGGATGGCATAGAAGGGCGCGTAGAAGACGGCGCGGAAGTTCTCGGCGATTCGTAGGTTCATGGCCGCGCGAGTATAGACTTTGCGATGCGTCTTATCGGGGAGGTGGCATGCGAACCAGAACGTTTTGCCGATTGGTTTCGATTTGCGCTGCGCTGGTGCTTGCGGGCAGTGCCTTGGCGCAGGCGTATCCGACCAGGACCGTGCGCCTGATCGACGGCTTTTCGCCCGGCGGCTCGACCGACATCGTCGGGCGCCTCATCGCCCAGAAGCTCTCCGACAGTTTCGGCCAGCCGGTTGTGGTCGAAAACCGGCCGGGCGCCACGGGCACGGTTGCGGCCGAGATGGTCGCGAAGAGCGCGCCCGACGGCCACGTCATGCTGATCGTGCCGCTGACCTTCACCGTCAGCCCGAGCCTGTACAAGCTGCCGTACGACCCGGTGAAGGATCTGCTCCCGGTGACGCTGGTTGCCGCGGCGCCGCTCATGCTGGTGGTGCACCCGTCGGTGCCGGTGAAATCGGTGGCCGAATTCTTCGCTTACGCGAAGGCCAATCCCGGCAAGCTCCACTTCGGCTCGGGCGGGGTGGGCAGCACGCCGCATCTCGCGGGCGAAATGCTGAAGAGCATGGCCGGCATCGAGGCGACGCATGTGCCGTACAAAGGCGGCGGCCCGGCGCTCTCCGATCTGGCCGGCGGCCAGATCCAGTTCATGGTGGAGAACATTCCCAGCACGGCGCCGTACGTCAGGTCCGGGAAGCTCGTCGCGCTCGGGGTGACCGATGTCAAGCGCTCGGCGGTGCTGCCGGAAGTACCGACGCTCGACGAGAGCGGACTCAAGGGCTACCAGATCATCGGCTGGAACGGGCTCTTCCTGCCCGCCGGCACGCCGCCCGCGATCCTCAACAAGCTGCATGCCGAAGTCGCCAAGGCGCTCGCGCTGCCCGACGTGAAAGAGCGGCTCGCGTCAATGGGCTTCGAGGGCGTCGGTGATTCGCCAGCGCACTTCGCGGCGTTCGTCCAGGCCGAGATGGCGAAGTGGGCGAAGGTCGTCAAGGACGCCAACATCAGGGTCGAGTAGCCGATGAGCGAAAGAGTGACGCCTGAGCGCGTCAAGGCATTTGCCGCCGCGGCGCGCGTGCCGATCGAGGATGTGGCGGCGGCGCGAGCTGCGCGGGCAGTGGAGCCCACGGTCAGGCGCCTGGATGAGCTCGCTCTCGAGCTTCCGCTCGAGACCGAGCCGGCGAGCTTTGTCGCCATCGCGCGTAAGGCAGCCACGGGTTGAGCGATCCCGCACTGCTCTCGCTCACGGAAGTGGCAGCGCGCATCCGTGAGCGCGAATTGTCGTCGGTCGAAGTCACGCAAGCCCTGCTCGCGCGCATCGAGCCGTGGCAGCCTCGGCTGAATGCTTTCGTGTGCATCGAAGCCGACGCGGCGCTCGCGGCGGCGAAGCAGGCAGATGCCGTGCTTGCGAGGTCCGGGCCGAAGGGCGTGCTGCACGGCGTGCCGCTCGCGCACAAGGACATGTACTACTTCGCCGGCCTGCCCGCGGGCTGCGGCTCGAAGATCCGCGAAGGGTGGATCGCACCGGAGACTTCGACCGTCATCCGGCATCTGCAAAATGCCGGCGCCATCCGCCTCGGCGCGCTGCACATGGTGGAGTTCGCCATGGGACCGACGGGACACAACCCCTATCTCGGACCGGCGCGCAATCCTTGGGACACCGCGCGCATCAGCGGCGGTTCGTCGTCCGGCCCGGCTGCGGCCGTCGCGGCACGTCTCACCTATGCCGCGCTCGGCTCCGACACCGGCGGCTCGATTCGCATTCCGGCGAACTTCTGCGGCGTGACGGGACTGAAGGTGTCCTATGGCCGCGTGAGCCGCGCCCATGTCATGCCGCTCTCCTTCACGCTCGACAGCGTGGGACCGCTATGCCGCAGCGCCGAGGATTGCGCGCTGATCGCCGAGCTGATCTTCGGCGAGGATCCGCTCGATCCGGTCACCGCCGGCGCTCCCGCCTGGAACAAGGCGGCAACCGAGCGCCCGGCGAGTTCGCTCAAGATCGGCGTCCCGAAGCGGTTCTATGTCGACGACCTGGAGGCGGACGTCGCGGCGGCGCTGGATCACACCATCAATACGTTGCGGCAGCTCGGCGCGAAGATTGTGTCCGTCGATCTGCCCGATCCGAAGCCAATCGATGCCGCGGCGTACGTCGTGCTTTCGGTGGAAGCGACGTCCTTTCATGCGCCATGGCTGCGGACCCGCGCGCAGGACTACACATCCCCGATCCGCCAACGCCTGGAAAGCGGTCTCGCCTTCAGCGCGGTGGAATATCTGGAAGCGCTGCGCTGGCGCGGTCCGGCGCTGGCCGCGCATCTCCAGGCGATCGGCGATGTAGACGTCATCGTCGCACCGGCTGCGCCCGCAGTGGCGCCGAAGATCGCCGACAGCGATCCCGCTGGCGGCACGAATGCAGACGCCATCAAAGAGATGTCGCGCTTCACGCGGCCGATGAACTATCTCGGGGTGCCGGCGCTGGTCGTGCCGGTGGCGCACTCGGCGGACGGTCTGCCGATCGGCTTGCAGCTGGTCGGGCGGCCTTTGGGCGACGAAACTCTCGTCGCGCTCGGCCGCGCCTTCCAGCAGGTGAGGGACGAGCATCTGCGCGTTCCGCAACTAGCGTGAATCGGAGGAGTTCGCCGGCTTCCTTGGCATCGAGCGCTGTCGCGCGTGCTGACCGAGGAGCAGGGGCGGCACGTGCGCGAACACCTGAGCGAGGAAGAGCTGACCATCCTCGACATCCATGCTGGTGGCGCATCCATCGCTCGGCGTGTCGTCGGTCGCGGAGCTGATCGCCAAGGCGAAGCGCGAGCCGGGACGGATCAACTACGCCTCGGTCGGCAACGGCAGCAGCGTGCAGCTCGCCACCGAGCTTTTCAAGAAG
>DASYPG010000555.1:0-4266 GCA_036006885.1 Burkholderiales bacterium
AGTTGCGGCAGACCGTCTTGCAGGCGGCAGGGGACATCCTGGAGAAGGAGGGGCTCGAATCGCTTAGCGTGCGCGAGCTGGCGCGCCGGGCGGGGGTCTCGCACAACGCGCCGTACCGCCACTTTCCGGATCGGGCGAGCCTGCACGCGGCGCTGGCGGCGGAGGGGTTCGAGATGTTGGCTCGCGCGCTCCGGAGCCGGCCGCGGCGCGAGATGGGGGAAGCGTACGTGGGGTTTGCGCTCGCTCACCCGGAGCGCTTCCGCCTGATGTTCGGCGGGCTCGCCGGGCTCGAGCCGCGCGATCGGCGGACTTACGAGGCGCTGCTCGAGTCGTTCGCGGATCTCGGCGAGGACGCACCGTATGCGGCCGCGGCGGCGTGGGGGCTGATGCATGGCCTTGCGCACCTTTTGCTCCACGGGCACTTGGCGGGTGAGGACAAGAGGCGCTTCGTGCGCGACGTGCTGAGCACGGTGCGGTTCAGCGCTCCGCGTAAATCCTGAACTCGTCCGCGCAGGTCGCGGGCTCGGCGTGGCAGCGCAGAAGGCGGAATGCCGGCGCAGCCGGCGCGCGCAGCTTGATCTTCTGGGCGCGCCAAAGCTCGAGCGCGCCGGGCTTGTCGCCGGCCGCGACGCTGCCGCTCAGCGCGGCGAGCACCAGGTATTCGCGGGCATCGGTGCCGAGCTCGGGCGTGGTGTCGAGGAGCTCTCGCGCGTAGCGCGCCATCCGCGCCGCGTCGCGCGCCGCCACGGCGGCGAAGAGCTCGATCCAGCGCTGCTGGAACTGCGCCAGCTTGGAGAAGCACGGCTTGCCAACGACCGCGCGCCACACCGCGCCGGCGTCGTCGGGCATGAGGTACGGATTCACCGCGCGCGCGACGCGCAGCGCGCTGTGCAGCCACACGTCGAGCTCGCGCGGTTCGCGGCACTCCAGGAGGCGCAGCTGCACGAGCTCGAGGTCCTTCTGCAGCTGCGTCGGCACCGCCTCGGCCTCGGGGCGCAGGGCGCCGACGAGAAAGTCGCGCGCGTACCAGGCGAGGCGCGTCGCCTCGATGCGCTCGAAGGCGTACGCGCCCTTGTAGAGCGGGCTCGGCGGCCGGCGGCTGCGGGCCGGGTCGAGGAGCTCGAGCAGCGGCACCTCGGCATTGAGGAGGGCCACCAGGTCGGTGGCGCTGCTCTCCATGAAGCGCTGGCGCGCGGCGTTGAGGTCGAGCACCGGCGCGTAGTCTGAATTGGCCGGCATGCCGTAGCTCGCGAACAGCGGCTCGAGGAGCGCGCGGCCGCCGAGGTAGTGCGCGTCGAGATCGCCCGCGCTCAGGATGTGCACGGTCATAAGCTCCTGCGCCACGCCGGGATGCTCGAACACCTCGGCGCGCGGCGGGAGCGGCAGCGGCGCTTCGCTCGCGACGATGAGGAGGTCGTGGTCGCTCGCGGCGAACACCGCGTAGTCCGGAAATTCCTCGCCCAGCGCGCGCATCACCGAGGCGACGAGGCTCGGATCGATCTCGTAGAGCTGGATCCACTGCACCAGCAGACCTCCCGGCGCGAGATGCTGCCGGATCCGCCGGTAGAACTCGCGGGTGAACAGGCTCGACACGCCGCTCACCCAGGGGTTCGAGGGCTCCGAGACGATGACGTCGTAGCGCCGGCCGTGCGTGGAGAAGAACGTCTTGGCGTCGTCGATGAGGATGGCGCCGCGCGGATCGGCGAACGCGCCGGCATTGCGCGGCATGAAGCCGCGCGCGGCCTCGGCCATGGCGGCCTCGATTTCGACCGTGTCGACGCGCTCGATCTCCAGGCTCTGCAGCAGCGTGTGCGTCGTGAGCCCGGTGCCGATGCCGATCACCGCGGCGGTCCTCGCATCGGGCCGCAGCGCGAGCGGCAGCGCGCCGGTGAGCACCATCGTGATCTCGTCGCTGCCGCGCACGCCGTCGCGGTCGAGGTTGATCGAGCCGTCCGACTTGCCGTTGGTGCGCAGGCTCACGGCCTCGGCATATTTCACCAGGTGTACGGTCGCGGTCTTGCCGTCCTTGCGGTAGAGGATCTCGGCGTCGCGCGAGGCGGCCAGATCGCCGTAGCGAAACACGCCCGCGGTCATCTTGTTCGCGTCGAGCTCCACCGCCAGGGCGACGACGAGGAGCGCCCCGGCGCAGGCCGCGGCTGCGGCCCTCCAGAGATTGCCGTTGAAGGTTTTGAGGAGGAGAACCCCGAGGGCGATGTCGATGGCGCAGCCGCCAATCAAGGTGCCTTTCAACCCCGCGAGAGGCAGACCGACGTGCACCGCCGCCACCACGCCGGCGATGGCGCCGAGCGTGTTCGCCGCATAGACCCGTCCGATCGCGCCCTCGCCAGCGCCCCGGCGAAGGAGCGCCGCGCTGATGAGGGGCAGGGTCGTGCCCGCGCAGAATGCCGCGGGCAGCATGACGAGCGCGGCGATCGCCTGGCCTGAAACGTTGAAGAAAAAGTAACCCGTCTGCGTGCGCGCGAGCCCTTTCATCAGCGTTTCCACGAGGCCGAAGGTGAGGTCGTACACCGGCAGCGTGGCAAGCGCGGCCAGCCCCATCGCCACCTGCACCCACGCGAGCACGCGTACGGCCGAGGACTCGCGATCGACGAGCCGCCGCACCGCGAGGCCGCCGAGGGCGAGTCCCAGGATGAAGGTCGAGAGCATGAGCTCGAACGAGTGGGTCGAAGCGCCCAGCACGAGCGACAGCATCCGGATCCAGACGATCTCGTAGACGAACGAGGCGAGGCCGGTGAAGAACGCGACCGCGAGCAACAGGTGAGATCCCACTGACTGGGCGGAAAGGCTTTTCTGCGTCGGAAGCGGACGCGCGAGAAGCCAGACGGCGAGGGCGAGCAGCAGGTTGAGTCCTCCCGCGACCTGCAGCGTGCCGGGCAGCCCGGCCCAGGCGATGAGGACGAAGCCGCTCGCGAGCACGCCAAAGGCCGCGCCGAGGCTGTTCGTGAAGTACAGCATCGCCAGCGATTCGCCCGGCGTCGCGGGATGCGCGCGCACCAGCCCCGCGCTCATCAGCGGAAAGGTCATGCCGAGGAGCACCGACTGCGGCGCGATGAGCACGCAGGAGAGGGCGAGCTTCGCTACGAGCGCTGCGGATTCGTTGTCGAGCGCGGGAAGGAGCGACCCGTAGGCCCAGTCGGTCGTGGCGACGAACACGGGATGGAACACGAGCGCGAGCACGCCGATGACCGCCTCGACCAGCGCATAGCCGAGCAGCGGACGGGCGATGCGCTCGGAGCGCCGCGCGCACCACGCCGCCCCCGCCGCCATGCCGCCCATGAACACCACCAGCACGAGCGACTGGGCGTAGGCGGCATGGCCGAGAAAAAGCTTGAGGTAGTGCGTCCAGATGGATTCGTAGATGAGGCCGGCGAATCCGGAGACGGTGAACAGAAGGTAGAACGTCCAGCGCGGCATCGGGCGCGATGCTAATTTAAAAGCGATGCCGCTGC
Source organism: Burkholderiales bacterium (assembly GCA_036006885.1). Taxonomy (GTDB): domain Bacteria; phylum Pseudomonadota; class Gammaproteobacteria; order Burkholderiales; family SG8-39; genus SCGC-AG-212-J23. The sequence continues at coordinate 3,471 of DASYPG010000555.1, forward strand.
CGTTCAGGCTGGCCGCGTTCTACTGCGCCCATTTCATCCAGGCAGGCCTCTTCATGGCCTACTTTCCGCTGTACCTCGCGGGGCGCGGGTTCGGCGTGGTCGAGATCGCGTGGGTGCTCGCGCTGCCGTCGATCATGCGCACATTCGCGCCCGCGGGCTGGGGCGTGCTCGCCGACCGCACCGGCGCGCTGCGCGCGCTGGTCGCGCTCTCGTGCGCCGGCGCGGCCGCCGGCTTCATCGCGCTGCCGTTTGCGGAGAGCTTTACTGCAGTTGTTCTGGTAATAGGAGTTGCAACCTTGCTATCGGCGGGGGCGCTGCCGATCGTTGAGACGATCACGCTCGGCGCGCTCGCAGGGCAGCCGGGGCGCTACGGCCCGATCCGCTTGTGGGGCTCGATCGGATTCATCGGCGCGGTCCTGGCCGGCGGCACCTGGCTCGATGCGGTGCCGGTGAAGGCATTGCCAGGACCGCTCGTCGCATTCGCGCTCGTCGCGCTGGCGGTGGCGCTGTCGCTGCCCGGCGGCAGCGGCCACGCTCGCGCCGAGCCGGCACGCTGGCAGGTGAGCGCACCGGTCCTGCGGCTCCTCGCCTGCGGCTTCTGCATGGCCGCCGCGCACGGCACGCTGTACGCCTTTTTCACCCTGCACCTCGAACGCTCGGGCTATCGCGTAGCGACGATCGGGGTGCTCTGGAGCCTCAGCGTGGTGGCGGAGATCGTCGTGTTCGTATTCCTGCCCCAGCTCTTCAGGCGCTTCGCCCTCTCGAGCATCCTCTTCGGGAGCTTCGCCTGCGCGGT
>DASYPG010000556.1:0-5660 GCA_036006885.1 Burkholderiales bacterium
CCGCTTCGGCCCTCTTCGGCGCGCTCGGCGCCGCGGCGCTGCTCGGCTTCGGGCCCTTCTAGACCTTACGCAGCGACCCCCGCATACTCGCGAGCGAGCAACCGGACACCCAGGGACGCCACCCGAACTTGAAGCGCCGCAGACGCAGACCCTCGTGGGCAAAACTCGCCGCCGTCGTGCTCGCCATTGCCGCGCTCGCCGCAGCGTGGCGCTACACGCCGCTCGCCGAGCTGCTCACACCGCATCAAATCACCGGCTGGTCGCGCGCGCTGCGGCAAACGACCTGGGCGCCTGCGGTGTTCGTGATCGCCTTTACGCCCGCCGCCTTCCTCATGTTCCCGCGGCCGCTGCTGACGCTGTTCGGAATCATTGCCTTCGGGACATGGCTCGGCATGTCCTACGCCGCCGCTGGAATTCTGCTGGCCGCCCTCGCCACGTACTACGTCGGGCGCGTGCTGCCGCGGCAGACCCTCGCGCGCCTCGCGGGCAGCACGCTCGAGGACGCAGCCAAAGTCCTACGGCGCCACGGGGTGCTTTCGATTTTCGCCGCCAACATGGTGCCGGTGCCGCCCTTTGCCATTCAAGGCATGATCGCGGGCGCATGCAGGATCAGGCTCTGGGACTACACCCTCGGCAGCGTGCTCGGCATGCTGCCGGGCCTTCTCGCCGCGAGCGTGTTCGGCGACCAGATCGCCTGGGCGCTGGAAGACCCGACCCGCGTCAGCTACTGGGTCATCGGGGCAGCCGTTGTCGCGCTGGGCGCATTCACGTTCTTGATTCGTCGCTGGGCAGGCCGGCAGTTCGCAGCCTAGGCTGTAGGAGGCATCACTTCGCTGCGGCGTAAGCGCCGGCGAAGTCCCGCATCTCCGCCGCGTTCAGGTCGGAAACCGCCCAGAAAGCCATACCGCCGTCGTTCCAGTGCAGTACGTTGTAGCCGCGCTTCGCCAAGCTGTGCACGGCCTGCGTGCGCGCGCCTTCCTGTAGCGGCCATACGAAGAGATTGATCATGTGCTCGCGGTGGCGGTAGACGAGCACCGCGACCGGCCGCTGATCCAGGTAATCCAGCCGGCCCCCCACCAGCGGAAAGCCGGCGCCGGTCAGATCGGTCACCGGCGGCGAGTAATCCAGCCGACTGCTGAGCCAAGGCTTGACTGAATGCTGGTCCGAGCTCGCGACGTCGGCAACATGACCGGTGACGACCGAGCGGGCATGGCCGGCGATCACGCGCTCGCCCGTTGCTTCATCCTCGCTCACGGAGACGTATTGGATCGCCGCGGTCCACGAAAGGAGCGCCGTCGCGGCGACCGCCGCGCCCATCGGCAGCCACTGGTGCCAGCGGAACCAGGGCTTCCGCTCAGCCTTTGCGCCGAGGCGCGCGCGGATACGCCGGGCCAGCCCCGCAGGCGCGTCGTGGTAGGTGGCGTGGCTGCGAAGCGCTGAGCGCAACGCCGATTGCCGTGCAAGGGCGGCGTTGCACCCGGCGCACGAGGCGACGTGCCGGTCGACCTCCGTCGCGCTCCGCGGGTCGAGCTCCTGGTCGAGGTAGGCGTGCAGCCGGTTGCGGATGTCCGTGCAGTCCATGGTCATGACTCCTGCGCCTGCCGCAGGTACTGCAGCAGGAGCTTGCGTGCGCGCGCAAGGCGCGACATCACCGTTCCGAGCGGAATGCCCGCGATGGCGGCGATCTCCTTGTACGACAGGCCTTCGAGCTCGCGCAGCACGATCGCCTCGCGGAACTCCTCGGGCAGCCGCTCGAGCGCGCCGTTGACGAGCCGCTTCGCGTCCTTCTCCTGAAGGAGCTGGTCCACCGGGTCTGCGTGGGTATTGGTACTCGCCTCCATCTCACCCTCGTCGAAGGACTCCTCGTCGAAGGGCACAGCGAGCGTGGCGACCTTGTTGCGCTTGAGCCAGGTGTAATAGGTGTTGCGCACGATGCCGAGCAGCCAGGCGCGCCCGTCATCGCCGCGGAAGCTGTCGATGAACTTGAAGGCCCGCAGGCAGGCCTCCTGCACCACGTCCTCGGCATTGCGCTCATCGCGCGTGAGCCAGCGGGCGAAGTTGTAGGCAGCGTCGAGGTGGGGGACGAAGAAGCTCTCGAAGCGCCTGACCCTCGTTTGATCGTCCAAGCTCAAGGCCTCCCTCGGCCCCCGGGTGCCGCTCTGCCGCCCGGCCGTCTCTCCTCCCGGGGAGACGCGGGCAAATGATCGTATTAAGGCCATATCGTCCTGTACCGGAGGTCTTGGAGATTTATTCCCGGGAATTTCCGCACCCGGGAGCCGGTACTTAGGGCCGTGGACCAATGGACTCACTTTACCCCGACAAGGAGACGCAGATGACAAGCGCAATCGACAGGCGTCAGTTCCTCAAGCTCGCCGGCCTCGGCGGCGTGGGCGTGGTGTTCGCCTCCGCCCTTCAGGGCCTGGCGCATGCCGCCGGCCAGGACGACTTCTACTTCGTGCAGCTTTCGGACACGCACTGGGGCTTCGAAGGCGCGCCCAACCCCGACGCCAAGGGCACGCTGAGAAAGGCCGTGGCCTCGGTCAATACCTTGAGCGAGCAGCCGGATTTCGTCGTGTTCACCGGCGACCTCACCCACACGACCGACAGCCCGGTGGAGCGCAGGCGCCGGATGGCCGAATTCAAGGACATCGTCGGCGGTCTGCAGGTCAAGAATGTTCGCTTCATGCCCGGCGAGCACGACGCGTCGCTCGACTCCGGCAAGGCGTTCAAGGAGTTCTTCGGCGCCACCTATTACACCTTCGACCACAAAGGCGTGCATTTCATCGCCCTCGACAACGTGTCTGACCCAAGGGCGCTGATCGGCGACGAGCAGCTCGCCTGGCTCGCGGCCGATCTCAAGCAGCAACAGGCCGACGCGCCGATCGTGGTCCTCACCCACCGCCCGCTCTTCGACCTCGCGCCGCAGTGGGACTGGGCGACGCGCGACGGGGCCAAGGCAGTCGAGCTGCTGATGCCCTTCACGAACGTGACCGTGTTCTACGGTCATATCCACCAGGAGCATCACCACATGACGGGCCATATCGCGCATCACGCGGCGAAAGGGCTGATGTTTCCGCTGCCCGCGCCGGGCTCGCAGCCCAACCGTACCCCGCTGCCGTGGGATCCGGCACAGCCGTACAAGGGCCTCGGCTTCCGCAGCGTCGACGCGGAGCTGAAGGAAGCCGCCTACCGGATCACGGAATACCCGGTGGTGAAGGCCTGACGCCATGAAGCTCGCCACAAGACTGTTCCGCATCGCCGCCGGCGGGGCCGCGCTCGGCCTCGTCTCCATCGCGACCTACGTCGCGGCCCAGCCGGCGCAGCCGAAGGAAAAGGTGATCCGCATCGAGGCCAAGCGCTTCGATTACACCCCGGGCGAGCTGACGCTGAAGAAAGGCGAGCCGGTCATCCTCGAGCTGACCTCGCTCGACGTGCTGATGGGCTTCAACCTTCCGGACCTCAACCTGCGCGCCGACATAGTTCCCGGCAAGGTCACGCGCGTGCGCTTCGTGCCCGAAAAGGCCGGCAGCTTCACTTTCCTGTGCGACATCTTCTGCGGCAGCAAGCACGAAGAGATGAACGGCCGGCTGACGGTGATCGAATGAACGGCCGGCGCATATTCATTTGTCGCGTAAGCCTGGTCGCGCTGCTGGCCACCACGCGCACAGCCCGGGCCGCCAAGCTGTCGAAGGCCGATGTGCAGTACCGGGACCGGCCGAACGGCGGGAAGGACTGCGACGACTGCATCCAGTTCGTTGCGGGGACGCCGCCCAGGGCGGCAGGCTCGTGCATGGTGGTGGCTGGGTCCATCAGCCCGCACGGGTATTGCCTGGCCTTCACCCCGAAGCCTTCAGGCTGACCCGGAAAATCGGAACTACGTCCTTATGGCGCCCACTCCCCCCGGTGCATCATCACCGGCATCGCGGGGACGGGCAATGAAGAAAAAAGACAGCACCGAAGTCATGCGGGTCAGGCAGTCAGTCGAGCGGAACAAGATTCCTTTAATCATCTGCACGCTGCTCGCCATCATCGGCGTCATCGGCTGGCTGAACTCGTCGCTGTAGCGCGGGGCGGCGCCGCCACGGCCTAAGGCTTGACGAACTTGAGGACGAACTCGTCCTTCGGCATGGGCGGGTCGGGCGTGTTCCGGTCGCGCGGATCGGCCGGGTTGCGCAGGAACTGACCCTCTTCGGCCAGCCTGAAGCCGGCGGCCTCGACCTCGCGGCGCACCAGCGCTTCCTCGACGCGGTGCAGCGTGCCGCCTTGGGAAATGCCGGTGCCGGGCCGGCCGGAATGGTCGGCAACCACGTACATCCCTCCGGGCTTCAACGCGGCGAAGGCGGCGCGGTTCATACGCCCGCGGTCCACGCCAAAATAGCCGAGGTCGTGGTAGTTGAACATCAGGGTCACGAGGTCGAGCGCATTTGCGGCCACCTCGGGCGGCGCCGGATCCTCGAAGGGCCGCACCACGGGCACGATGTTTCCGGCTGCCGGATTCTTCATCCTTTCGCCGAGGCGCTGCGCGCTGGTGAGCCGCGGTCCCGCCGGCGCGGGAGCGGCGCCGCCTTCGGGCGCGGCGGGCTTCGGGCGATTCGGGTCGGGCGGCGCGCTCTGGCCGTAGACCTTGCCGGAGGGGCCGACGGCGCGCGCGAGGAGCTCGGTGGTGTAGCCGCCGCCCGCGCTCAGGTCCATCGCCACCATGCCGGAACGCACGCCGATGAAAGCGAGCATGAGCTCGGGCTTGCGGCGCCGGTCGTTCGTCCGATCGGCGTCGCTGCGGTCGGGGCTCGCGACGATCTCGGCAATCCGCTCGTGGGTGATCGGGCCGGACCCGGGAATCGTGGATTGGCATGCGGCCGCGAGGACCACAGCGAACCACGTAAACGAGCGCTTCATGGCGAGGTAGGATCGCATTCTGCCTTATCCGTGAGAATCCAAGATGAATGCAAAGTTCAGAGTTGGAATCGTTGCGTTCGCAGGCATCGCATCGCCTGCCGTGCTGGGTCTCGCGGTGGGGCTCGCGGCCGCTCCCGCCATCGCGCAGAGCTATCCGACCAAGCCGATCCGCATCCTGATCGCGCAGGCCCCGGGGAGCGCGACCGATGTCATCAGCCGCGTGGTCGGCAACCGGCTCTCGGAAGGACTCGGCCAGCCGATCGTCATCGAAGCGCGGCCCGGTGCCGGCGGCGTGGTCGGAACCGAAGCCGCGGCGCGCTCGGCGCCGGACGGCTACACGCTCTTCATGGCGAACAATTCCACCCACGGCTCGAATCCGGCCGTGTACCCGAAGCTGCCCTACGACGCGGTTAACGATTTCGCGCCGATCGCCTTCGTCGCCTCCGTGCCCTACGTGCTTGTGGTCGATCCGTCGCTGCCGGTGAAGAGCGTCCGGGACCTGACCGCGCTCGCGAAATCGCGCCCGGGCAAGCTGAACTACGCCTCGGCGGGAAACGGCAGCACGCACCAGTTCTGCGGCGAGCTCCTCAAGTCGATGTCGGGCATCGACGTCCAGCACGTGCCCTACAAGGGCTCGCCGCCCGCGGTCGCGGGGCTACTCGGCGGAGAGGTTTCGTTCATGTTCGCCAACGTCGCCGACATCGGATCGCAGATCAAGAACTCAAAGGTGAGGCCGCTCGCCGTCACCTCCGAGAAGCGCGCGG
>DASYPG010000557.1:0-6070 GCA_036006885.1 Burkholderiales bacterium
ACACATGTGGACCAAGCCTGAATACACCGAGATGCGTTTCGGCTTCGAGGTGACGATGTACATCGCCAGCCGCTAACCCCGGCCGGTACCGAGACCAGGGCCCCGCAAGGGGCCTTGCTTTTTATGCACATACGCGTGCTCGGGTCGGCCGCCGGAGGCGGTCTCCCGCAATGGAACTGCAACTGCCGCAACTGCGACGGAGTGCGCAAGGGCACGATCCGGGTGCGCCCGCGCACGCAGTCGTCGATCGCGGTCTCCGCCGACGGCACCGAGTGGATCCTCTTCAATGCCTCCCCCGACGTGCTCGCGCAGCTGCGTAACTTCCCGCGGCTGCAGCCCGGGCGCGCCATCCGCGACACCGCGGTACGCGCGATCGTCCTGATCGACGCCCAGATCGACCACACCACCGGACTCCTGATGCTGCGCGAGGGCGGCAGGCTCGCGGTGTACTGCACCCCGCAGGTGCGCGAAGACCTGACGCGCGGAAATCCGATCTTCGGCGTGCTCGAGCACTTCTGCGGGGTCGATTGGCATCCGATCGCGCCCGACCCGGGCGCGACGTTTCACGTCGCAGGCGCCGAGGCGCTGTCGTTCACGGCGGTGCCGCTCAAGAGCAAGCCGCCGCCCTATTCCCCGCATCGCAACGAGCCGCGCCCGGGCGACAACATCGGCGTGCGGGTGGTCGACGCCGGCACCCGGCGCTCGCTCTTCTACGCGCCAGGCCTGGGCGAAATCGAGCCGCATCTGCGGCCCTTTCTCGCCGAGGCCGACTGCGTGATGCTCGACGGCACGTTCTGGACCGACGACGAGCTCGTGCGGCTCGGGGTATCGAAGAAGCGGGCGCGCGACATGGGGCACCTGCCTCAATCGGGCCCCCGCGGCATGCTGGAGGTTCTCGAGCCGCTCGCGGCGCGCAAGATCCTCATCCACATCAACAACACCAACCCGATCCTGGACGAGGATTCGGCCGAGCGCGCCTCGCTCGATGCGGCAGGGGTCGAGGTGGCTTACGACGGAATGGAAATCGAGCTTTGAATGCCTGGAGCAAAACGGAGTTCGAGCAGAGGCTGAGGGCGAAGGGCGACCGCTACCATATCCATCATCCCTTCCACGTCGCGATGAACAGCGGCCGCTGCACCCGGGCGCAGGTGCAGGGCTGGGTCCTGAACCGCTTTTACTACCAGGTCAGCATCCCGATCAAGGACGCGGCCATCCTCGCCAACATGCCCGAGCGCGACCAGCGCCGGCGCTGGATCCAGCGCATCCTCGACCACGACGGCGCGCAGGGCAGCGAGGGCGGCATCGAGGCGTGGCTGCGCCTGGGGGAAGCGGTCGGCCTCGCCCGCGAGGAGCTCACGTCCCTCAAGCACGTCCTGCCCGGTGTGCGCTTTGCCGTCGACGCGTACGTCAACTTCGCCCGCCGGGCACCGTGGCAGGAGGCGGTGTGCGCCTCACTTACCGAGCTCTTCGCGCCTGAGATCCACAAGGAGCGGCTCGCGGGCTGGCCGCAGCACTACCCGTGGATCGATCCCTCCGGGTACGCGTACTTTCGCGGCCGTCTCGCCGAAGCGCGCCGCGACGTCGAGCACGGGCTCGAGGTGACGCTCGAGCATTTCCGCACGCGTGGCGAGCAGGAGCGCGCGCTCGAGATCCTGCAGTTCAAGCTCGACATCCTTTGGACCATGCTCGATGCAATGCAGCTCGCCTATGAGTGAAGATCCGGTGTTCGAGCTGGCGCGGCACTACCGGTTCCAGTGGGAACCGGCGCAGAACGCATACGTGCTGCTCTACCCCGAGGGCATGGTGAAGCTCGGCAGCAGCGCGGGCGAGATCCTCAAGCGCGTCGACGGCGCCTCGTCCGTGTCGGCGATCGTCGCCGACCTGGAGCGAGCTTTTCCGGGCGCCGACCTGCGCCGCGACGTGACCGAATTTCTGACGCATGCGCGCGACAAGGGATGGCTTCGTGTCCACTCGGATTGAGCCTGGACCGCCGCTCTGGCTCCTCGCGGAGCTGACCTACCGCTGCCCGCTCCACTGCGTGTATTGCTCGAACCCGGTCGACTACACGAAGTATGGACAAGAGCTTTCTACAGACGTCTGGCTTCGCGTGTTGCGCGAGGCCAGGGACCTCGGTGCCACCCAACTCGGGTTCTCGGGTGGCGAGCCGCTGATGCGCGACGACCTGGAAGTGCTCGCCGCCGAAGCGCGGCGCCTCGGCTACTACTCCAACCTCATCACTTCCGGCGTCGGGCTGAACGAGCGGCGCATCGCGGCGCTGCGCGAGGCCGGCCTTGACCACATCCAGGTGTCGTTCCAGGACTCGACGCGCGAGATGAACGACTTCCTCTCGAGCACGCGCACCTTCGAGCTCAAGCGCCGCGTGGCAAAGATGGTGAAAGCGCACGGCTATCCGATGGTCCTCAACGTCGTGCTGCACCGCCTGAACATCGACCACGTCGGCCAGATCCTGGACATGGCGGCCGAGCTCGAAGCCGACTATGTCGAGCTCGCCAACACCCAGTACTACGGCTTCGCCTACGCCAACCGCGAGGCTCTCCTGCCGACGCGTGCGCAGCTCGAGCGCGCCGAGGAGCTGACCAACGCGTTCCGCAGCCGCATGGGCGAGCGGATGAAGATCTACTTCGTGGTGCCGGATTACTACGCGAACCGCCCGAAGGCATGCATGAACGGCTGGGGCTCGGTGTTCCTGTGCGTCACCGCCGACGGTGTCGCGCTGCCCTGCCACGAAGCTCGCATGCTGCCGGGGCTCGATTTCGCCAGCGTGCGCGAGCGCGACCTGCGCTGGATCTGGCGCGATTCGCCGGCCTTCAACCGCTATCGCGGCGACGAGTGGATGCGCGAGCCGTGCCGCAGCTGCCCCGAGAAAGGCCGCGACTTCGGGGGCTGCCGCTGCCAGGCCTATCTCGTCACCGGCGAGGCTGCGAACGCCGACCCGGTGTGCGACAAATCCCCGCACCACAATCTCATAACCGACGTCACGGCTCGAGCGCGGGAGGGCACCGTCAACGTAGAAACGAAGCCGGTGCTCTTCTACCGGGATGACGAGACCTCTCGCACCCTCTCCCGGAAAACCAAAAACCCGGCTGCATGAATGCACCGCACACCGCGGGCATGACCACCATCGCCGCGGTGCGCGCGGCGGGCCTGGTCAAGCGCTACGGTGAGCTCGCCGCGGTCGATGGCGTCGACCTCGAGATCGCGCCGGGCGAGTTCTTCGGCCTGCTCGGCCCGAACGGCTCGGGCAAGACCACCACGATGCACATGCTCGCGACGCTCATCCGGCCGAGCGCGGGCACGGCGAGCGTCGCGGGCTTTGACATCGGGAGGGCGCCGGTCCGGGTGCGCGCCTCGATCGGCCTGGTGTTCCAGGAGTCGGCGCTCGATCGCACACTCACCGTGGCGCAGAACCTTCGCTTCGCGGGCCTGCTGCACGACCTGGCGCCGCGCGTGATCGAGGAGCGCAGCCGCGAGCTGCTCGAGCTGTTCGATCTCACGGAGCGGCGCGACCAGCCGGTCGGCGCGCTTTCGGGCGGCATGCGCCGGGCGCTCGACATAGTGCGCGGCGTGCTGCACCAGCCGCGCTGCCTGCTGCTCGACGAGCCGACGATCGGCCTCGACCTCCCCAACCGCCGGCGCATCTGGCGCTTCATCGAGCGCCTGCGCGCGCGCACCGGGATGACGGTGCTGCTCACCACGCACTATCTCGAGGAAGCCGACGGCTGCGATCGCGTGGTGTTCATCCGCAAGGGCCGGCTGGTGGAGTCGGGTGCGCCGCAGAGCCTCGTGGCGCGGCTCGGCCGACACATCCTGGAAGTCGAAAGCGCCAGCCTCGACGCCCTGGTCGCGGCGCTCGAGCCGAGGCTCGGCGCCGCCTTGCGCGAGGGCGATGTCGCCCATTTCCGCTGCGCCGAGGAGGACCTCGCACTACTCGCGGGACTCCAGGCCGAGATTGGAGCAAAAGCCTCGGCTTGGCGCGTCAGGCGGCCGAACCTGAACGACGTGTTCCTCTGGGTGGAAGCGGGGAAGCGGGTGGCTTGATGCTGGTTCGCCCGGTCTACGCCGTGCTGGAGCGTGAGCTGCTGAGGATGGCCCGGCAGCGCACGCGGCTCGTCGCCGCGATGGTGCGCCCGCTCATCTGGCTGCTCGTGATCGGCGGCGGCTTCGCCGCGATCGTCGGCGTCGACTACAAGAGCTTTCTCGTGCCGGGCGTCCTCGGCATGACCATGCTCTTCGGCGCCATGCTGGCCGCGCTCGGCACGGTCTACGACAAAGAATCCGGCGTCATGCGCATGATGCTGGTCGCGCCGCTGCCGCGCGCATGGATGGTGGTCGCGAAGCTGATCGCCGCCGCGGCGGCCGCGGCGGTGCAGGCGTTGCTCCTCCTCGTGCTGCTGGCGCTGCTCGGTTACGTGGGACGGCGAACCGAATGGGGCCTGCTCGCGGCCGCGCTCGCCGCCACTTCGTTCGCCTGCGCCGGCATCGGCATGCTCACCGCGTCGTTCTCCCGCACGCTGGAGAACTTCGCCGGCATCATGAACTTCGTCATCTTTCCGGTGTTTTTCCTCAGCGGCTCGCTCTACCCGGTGCGCGAGCTGCCGCCGGCGCTCTACTGGGCGGCGACGCTGAATCCCTATACCTACGGCGTAGACCTGCTGAAGCACGCGCTGCTCGCCGGCCCGGGCGCGGATTTCTCCGTCGCGCTCGACCTCGCGGTGCTCGCCGCGGCCACGATCGCCTCGGCCGCGGTGGCGAGCTGGCGCTTCTCGCGCGAGTCCGCCTACGAACCGATGATCCACGTCCCGGCCGGGCGCGCGCGATGAACCGGCGCGGGTTTCTGGCCGCAGGACTCGCCTCGCTCGGCGCCGCGTGCGGCGTACCCCAGGTGAAGTCCGAGGCCGGCTCGCCCGCGCGGGTTTCGCTCGCCGATGTGCGGCGCCTCGTAGCCGAGCGTGTCGATCCGGTCTCCGGACGCTGCAGATTCGTCGCCGACCTCGGTACCCGGCAGGTGCCCCAGCCAATCCTCTTCGCTAGGCGCGGCGAGAGCTTCGACGCGCTGATCGAAAACGCCCTCCCCCAGCCCACCACGGTCCATTTCCACGGATTGACGCTGTCGCAGGCGCAGGATGGAGCGGGCTTCGACCCGATCCCGCCCGGCGGGCGCAAGCGCGTGCGCTTCGAGGTGCGCAATCGCTCCGGCCTGTACTGGTTCCATCCGCACCCGCACGGGTTCACCGCCGAGCAGGTCTACGCCGGGCTCGCCGGCCTGCTGGTGGTGACCGACGACGAGGATCAGGCCCTCGACGCTGCGCTCGGGCTCGCGCCGGGGAACCGGCTCGCGCTCGGCATCTCCGACGTGCGCGCCGAGAACGGCGTCATCCGTCCGTACGCGCCGGGCACCGAGGACTGCCTGCACGGCTGGCTTGGCAACCGGGCGTTGGTGAATGGCAGGCTCGACGCCGACTTGGCAGTCGCCCCGGGCTGGGTGCGGCTGCAGATCCTGAATGCCTGCAATGCCCGTGGGCTGCTCCTCGGTTTTCAGGATGGCAGTGCCGGCAAGGAACCGCCGCTCCCGTTCCACCTGCTGGGGACCGACGGCGGACTGCTCGCCGCACCGCGAGAGCTGGATCGCGTCTTTCTGTACGGCGGCGAGCGCGTCGACCTCGCGCTCGACGTCAACGGCAGGCGCGCGCTCCGGGCTGTCAGCCTCGAGTTCGACCCGCGTCACCACACACAGGGTACGGCGCCCCGGCATCGCCACGCCGCGCGCGAGCGCTACGCGCCGCTCGCGCAGGAAAGCGTCTGCGAGACTCCAGGGCCTGCCGAAACAAAAAATCTTCCTGCCGATGGCGCGGGGCTCGCGCTCTTCATGCTCCGTGTCGAAGGTGCTTCCGCGCGCACCCCGACGCTTCCGCCACGTCTCTCCGCACTTTCGGAAGCCGATCCTCCGCCCGATACCCCGACCCGGCGCATCCGGCTCGACTTCGACGAGCGCACGGGGTTCCTCATGGACCAGACGCCTTACGCGATCGACGAGACCGGGTTCAGCCTG
>DASYPG010000558.1:0-2578 GCA_036006885.1 Burkholderiales bacterium
GGAGCTGCTGAAGCGGCTGCGCGCCGAGGTCGACGTCCTCACGCTGACCGCGACGCCGATTCCACGCACGCTTGCGATGTCGCTCGAAGGCATTCGCGATTTTTCGGTCATCGCCACCGCGCCCGAGCGCCGGCTCGCCATCAAGACCTTCGTCGCGCCCTGGTCGGAGGGCCTGATCCGCGAGGCGGTGATGCGGGAGTTGAAGCGCGGCGGCCAGGCCTACTTCCTGCACAACGAGGTCGACTCGATCGAGCGCATGCGGGAGCGGCTGACGCGGCTCCTGCCGGAAGCCCGGGTCGCGGTGGCGCACGGCCAGATGCGCGAGCGCGAGCTCGAGCGCGTGATGCGCGACTTCACCGCGCAGCGCTCGAGCGTGCTGCTGTGCTCGACCATCATCGAGACCGGGATCGACATCCCGACGGCCAATACCATCGTCATCAACCGCGCCGACCGCTTCGGCCTGGCGCAGCTCCACCAGCTGCGCGGCCGCGTCGGCCGCTCGCACCACCAGGCCTACGCCTACCTCCTCACCCCGCCCGAGGACGCCCTCAACAAGAACGCCGTCAAGCGGCTCGAGGCGATCCAGGCGATGGAGGAGCTCGGCTCGGGCTTCTACCTCGCCATGCACGACCTCGAGATCCGCGGCGCGGGCGAGGTACTAGGGGAGGCACAGTCCGGCGAAATGCAGGAGGTCGGCTTTTCGCTCTACGCACGCATGCTCGACCGCGCCGTGAGAAAGCTCAAAGCGGGCAAGGCGCCGGAAATCGAAAAAGACTTTGACATTGGTACTGAGGTAAACCTGCATGTACCGGCGTTGCTTCCAGCGACCTACTGCAGCGACGTGCACGAGCGGCTCTCGCTCTACAAGCGCCTCGCCGACGCCGAGACGCCCGAGGAGCTCGAGGTGCTGCGCGAGGAGCTGGTCGACCGCTTCGGCGAGCTGCCCGAGCCGGCGCGCGCCCTGATCGAGTGTCACATGGTGCGTGTCGCCGCGCGTCCGCTCGGCGTTTCGCGCGTCGACGCCACCCACGAAGCGGTGCAGCTCCAGTTCATCAAGAACCCGCCGCTCGACGCCGCGAAAGTCATCGACTTCATCCGCAAGAAGGGCCGCCAGGCGCGCCTCGCCGGCCCCGAGAAGCTGCGCGTCGACGCCAAGCTCCCCGCCTGGCAGGAGCGCGCCGCTGCGGTGAAGGACATCCTCCGGCAGCTCGCCGCATGATCCGTTGGCGCAACCCGGAACGTTCGCTCCGCCGCGCCGCCGGGTGATGCGTGATGGGTGATGAGTTGTAGAATCCCTTTTTCTTTCGCCTTCCGCTTCCGCCTTTCGCTTTCTGCCATGTCTCTGATTCGCCCTTTTGCCGGCCTGCGCCCGGCGCCCGGCCTCGCCGCCGACGTCATCGCGCCGCCCTACGACGTGCTGTCCAGCGAGGAAGCGCGCGCCCGCGCCGCGGGCAAGCCGTGGAGCTTCCTGCACATCTCCAAGCCCGAGATCGACCTGCCGGCCGGGACAGATCCGTATTCGCCCGCCGTCTATGCCAAGGCGGCGGAGAATCTGAACGCCATGATGAGCAAGGGCGTGCTGAGGCGCGATACGGCGCCCTGCTATTACGTCTACCGGCTTGTCATGGGCAAGCACACGCAGACAGGACTGGTGGCCGCCGCCTCGATCGCCGAATACGAGACCAACCGCATCCGCAAGCACGAGCACACCCAAACCGACAAGGAAACGGACCGCGTGCGCCAGATCGACGCGCTGAACGCCCATACTGGGCCGGTCATGGTCGGCTATCCGAAGGCGCCCGAAGTGGACGAGATCCTCGCCCGGTGCTCGGCCGGGGCGCCCGACGCGGACGCGGCAGCGGACAACGGGGTGCGCCACTCGCTGTGGGTGGTGCGCGATGCACAGACGCAGGCGCAGCTGACCCGCGCCTTCGACGCCATGCCGGCGATCTATATCGCCGACGGCCACCACCGCTCGGCCGCGGCCTCACGTATCGCCGCCGCACGCCGCGCCGCCAATCCACGCCACACGGGGGAAGAGAGCTACAACACCTTTCTGACGGTGAACTTTCCTCACCACCAGATGCAGATCCTCGACTATAACCGCGTCGTGTCCGGCTTGAACGGAATGGAAGCCGCGACCTTCCTGGCACGCCTGCGCGAGAGCTTTTCAGTGCAGGAGAGCGCCAAGGCGGTCAAGCCCGCGCGGCCTGGTGAATTCGGGCTGTACGTGGCCGGCAAGTGGTACCGCCTCGCGATCCGCCGCGAGCTGGTCCCGGGCAACGACCCGGTGGCGCGCCACGACGTGACGCTGCTCTCCGACCATCTGCTCGCCCCCCTGCTGGGCATCAAGGACCTGCGCCGGGACAAGCGCATCGACTACGTCGGCGGCATCCGCGGCCTCGGGGAGCTGGAAAAGCGCGTCAATAGCGGCGAGATGACCGCCGCCATCGCCCTTCATCCCACCAGCATGGAGGACCTGATGGCGGTCGCCGAAGCGGGCAAGGTCATGCCCACCAAGTCCACCTGGTTCGAGCCCAAGCTGGCGGACGGGATGGTTTCACTCGTAATTGATTGA
>DASYPG010000559.1:0-2245 GCA_036006885.1 Burkholderiales bacterium
TCGACGAACCGGCGCAGCTGCGGGCGCTGGACCGCAAGCAGCTGCGCCAGATCGCCGACGAGCTGCGCGCCTATGTGCTCGAGTCGGTGTCGAAGACCGGCGGCCACCTCTCGTCGAACCTCGGCACCGTGGAGCTCACCATCGCGCTGCACTACATCTTCGACACCCCGGAAGACCGCATCGTCTGGGACGTCGGCCACCAGACCTATCCGCACAAGATCCTCACCGGGCGGCGCGAGGCGATGGCGCGGCTGCGCATGCTCGAGGGCATCTCCGGGTTCCCGCGCCGCGCCGAATCGAAGTACGACACCTTCGGCACCGCGCATTCGTCCACCTCGATTTCCGCCGCGCTCGGCATGGCGGTCGCGGCGAAGCTGAAGAACGAGAAGCGCCGCTGCATCGCCGTGATCGGCGACGGCGCGATGTCGGCCGGCATGGCCTACGAGGCCATGAACAACGCCGGGGCGATGGATGTCGATCTGCTCGTGATCCTCAACGACAACGAGATGTCGATCTCGCCGCCGGTGGGAGCGCTGACGAACTACCTGGCGCGCCTGCTCTCGGGGCGCATCTATTCGACCGCGCGGCGTGCGAGCGAGCACCTGCTCAAGCGCGTGCCGGGGGTATGGGAGCTCGCGCGGCGCGCCGAGGAGCACATGAAGGGCATGGTGACGCCCTCCACGCTGTTCGAGGAGTTCGGCTTCAACTACATCGGGCCGATCGACGGCCACGACCTCGATGCGCTGCTCCCGACCCTGCAGAACATCAAGAAGCTGAGGGGCCCGCAGTTCCTGCACGTGATCACCCGCAAGGGGCAGGGGTACAAGCTCGCCGAGGACGATCCGATCGCCTACCACGGCCCGGGCAAGTTCAACCCCGCGGAAGGCCTGAAAAGCGTGAGCGGGGCGAAGCCGACGTATTCGCAGGTGTTCGGCGACTGGCTGTGCGACATGGCGGCGCGCGACCCGCGCGTCGTCGGCATTACCCCGGCCATGCGCGAAGGCTCCGGCATGGTGCGCTACTCCGAGCTCTATCCCGAACGCTACTTCGACGTCGGCATCGCCGAGCAGCACGCGGTGACTTTCGCCGCCGGCATCGCCGCCGAGGGCATGCGGCCGGTGCTCGCGATCTACTCGACGTTCCTGCAGCGCGGCTACGACCAGATGATCCACGACGTCGCGATCCAGAACCTGCCGGTGCTGTTCGCGCTCGACCGCGGCGGCCTCGTCGGCGGCGACGGGGCGACGCACAACGGCGCGTTCGACTTCGCCTACCTGCGCACGGTGCCGAACCTCACCGTGATGGCGCCCTCCGACGCGGACGAATGCCGCCAGATGCTCTACACGGGAACCGAGCTCGGCACCCCGGCCGCGGTGCGCTACCCGCGCGGCGCCGCGCTCGGCGAAGCGAACCGGAACATGAGGCTGCTTCCTGTTGGGAAAGGAGAAGTCCGGAGAACCGGCAAGCGCGTGGCCATCCTCGCGTTCGGCGCGATGCTCAAGCCGGCGCTCGAGGCGGGCGATGCCGTCGATGCGACGGTCGCCAACATGCGCTTCGTGAAGCCGCTCGACGCCGATCTGGTGCGCGAGCTGGCGCAAGGCCACGAGCTCCTCGTGACGCTCGAGGAGCATCAGGTCATGGGCGGCGCCGGCTCCGCGGTCTGCGAATCACTCAGCCGGCAGGGAATCGATCGCCGCGTAGTGCTGCTCGGCCTGCCCGACCGCTTCATCGATCACGGCGATCCGGCGCGGCTGCTCGCTTCGGTGGGGCTCGACGGCGCGGGCATCGCGAAGTCGATTCGCTCCGCGCTGGGGCAGGCCTGAAGCGACTCGTCCTCGCCTTGGCGCTCGCTGGCCCGGGCGCGGCGCTCGCCACCACCGTGCTGGTGATGTCGATCACGGGCACCGGCGTGGAAGTCCTCGTGAACAACGGCGTAGTGCGCACCCTGCGTCCGGGTGAGACCTCGCCCGAAGGCGTGAAACTGATCGACCTCGGCTCCGGCTCGGCGCTGATCGAGGTCGACGGTCGGCGCTGGCTGATGCCGCTCGGCTCGTCGACCGCGACTACCCTGGTGCTGCAGGCCGACGAGCGCGGTCACTTCATCGTGGCGGCGGCGATCAACGGGGTTGCGGTGAGAGCGCTCGTCGATACCGGGGCGAGCGCGGTCGCGATGAACCTGAGCGACGCGCGCAGGGCAGGTGTCAACGTTTCGGGCGCCCAGCGCGTGCGGGTCCTTACGGCGAGC
>DASYPG010000560.1:0-3832 GCA_036006885.1 Burkholderiales bacterium
CCTGCGTGGCGGATCGGGCTGTATTCGTGCTCGAGCTGCTCGTCGAGGCGCACGTATTGGTTGCGGGCGCTGAGGCGCACCGGGAGCAGGTCGTAGATGCCCGAAACGAGCAGGGCGTTTCCTACGCCATCCATTCCAGTCAGCGCACAGGCAGCGAGATGGCTTCCGGAAGAGTGACCGCAGAGCACGATCTCGCTCGAAAGGTGCCGCCGCACCCACTCGATGCCGCGGCATACCTGCGCCACCATCTCCGGGAGCGTTACGCTCGGGAGCAGGGCGAAGTCGAGCGCCACGTAGGCGGCTTCGACCTGCACGATGGTTTCGGCCGCGAACGCGTTCTCCCTTTTGGACTGGCGTTTCCAGGCTCCGCCGTGGACGAACACGAACGCCTTTTTCCCCTGGCCGTAGATGTCGAGCGTCTCGATCGGCGCGGGGCCGTAGCGCTCGGTACGCGGCTCGCCGATCCTCGTGCGGACGGCATCGCTCGCCACGCCGAAGCGCTTGATGATCTTGTCGGCGTGCGGGACCCAGGTGCGCTGCTCGTATTGCTCGTCGAGCGCCTTCTGGTCGTAGTCGCGGAAGACTTTCGTCAGAAGAGAACGGCGATGCCGTCGAGCTCGCCCTCGGAGTTCACCAGTTCTACGCGCTTGTGGACGATCCTGAAGCTTTCCCCGGCACGGCGCAGCCGGTGCTGGACCAGGGCGCCGTAGAGGCGCTGCTTTTCGTTGCGGAACTCGATGAGCTGAAGCGTCGACTCTACCGTGATTTCACCGGCTGTTTCCCCGGAGGCCATCACGTTGCCGACCTGGTGCACGGTGCGGGCGAGCGGCTGCCTGGCGTGCGCGCGCGGATGGCGCGCCTGCTTCACGCGCAGTTCGAGCAGCGTGCGGTCATCGTGGATGATCGAGCTGGTCTCGAGCGGGTCCTTTTGATTTCTTTCCAATGGAACCCAGTACGTCGCGTCGTCGGTGAAAAGCTCGAGCCAGGCCTCGAACTGCTGCGTATCGAGCAGGCGGGCTTCATGGTAGAGAAACTGCTCAACGTTCATTGAGCCATGCAGCGCAGCCAGGCGGCGAACTGCGCGCGGATGAAGATCTCGCTCGTTCCGGTGGCGCCGCGGCGGACGTCGCCGTTCGGCTCGTCGACGTCGCGGCCGTAGCCGCGGCCGATGTAGACCCAGTCGACCTCGCCCGACGCGAGGCCGCGCTGGATGCGCTCATAAACCTCGAGGTCATCGGTCAGGACCCACGAGCCGTTGCCGTTCACCACGTTGGCGAACGCCACGGTGTCGCGAAACATCCGCGCCGGCGCATCCTTCATCCTGAACGAATAGGTATGGACGACCGAGCGGTTGACCGCCACCGGATGAACGATCCGGAGCTGCCGGAACTGGCTCATGAACGAGCAGTTCGGATAAATGATGGTGTTCCAGAGCGTGACGCGCAGGATGCGATCCGCTTCTTTCTCACCCACGTGGGCCACGAGGCGGCGGCGGTATTCCTCGAACACCGGATTTCCCAGCCCGGCTACGAGGCGGCTGTCGTCGTGGTAATCGCCCATGTACCCATGGCCGTGGGGCGTGGTCCAGATGCCGATCGCTTCCCACACCGAGTCGGCCGCGCCGTTCTGGCGCATCTGGCGCACCGCGATGTCGTAGTAGTGCTCTGCGCCCGGTTTCCCCGGCTCGGGCGCTGCCCGCGCCACGGCCACCGAGGACGCATGCACCCACGCCGGGTGCGCTCCGTCGAGGTGGTTCTCGAGCATCAGCTTCCAGTTGCCGTCATAGGCGTGCTTGAAAACGCCGCCCGCGACCTCGAGCTCTTCTCCGGGGGCGCGGTCGACGAAGTCGTCGAACGATGCCCTGGCAGGCCCGAGGAACTCCTCCAGGCTCGGCCCCGACTCGGCAAGCGAGGCGAAAATGAATCCCCGGTATGTTCTTACCCTGGGAACCGGCTTCAGCCGCAACCCGCTCAAGTTGTCCTTCTCGTAACCCCCAGCGAAAGGCACGGCCCGCAGCGCGCCGGCGCGGTCGTAACTCCAGCCGTGATAGGGGCAGACGAACCGCTCGGCGTTGCCGCGGCCCTCGGCGCACACCATCGCGCCGCGATGCGCACAGCGGTTGACCAGGACGCCGATTTCTCCGTCGTCTTTTCTTGTGACAACAACGGGTTCGCGGCCCATCCTGGTAGTGAAATAGTCGCCGGGATGCTTCGCCTGGCTTTCGTGGCCGAGCACGAGCCACGCCCGGCCGAAGACGCGCTCCATCTCCAGCTCGAACAGCTCGGGATCGGTATAGACGGAACGGTGCACCCGGTCGGGCTGCACCAGCATCGCGAGTTGTTCGTTCGCGGCCATGCGATGATTGTAGCCGTGGCGCTGATGAAGATCCCCGTCGTTGCGCACCTGCTCGCGCCAAGCGGGCCAATTCCCAACCATCCGCGCTGGCCGCTGCTCGTTTATCCGCAGGCCGTGCCGAACCCCACGCCGGAAGCGTTCGAAGCGCTGTTCACCCGTAACGGCTGGCCGGCCGCGTGGCGCAACGGCGTCTTTCCTTTCCACCACTATCACAGCAATGCGCACGAGGCTTTGGGGGTCTACGCGGGGGAGGTGACCGTGAAGTTCGGCGGCGAGGGCGGCGTCGAGGTGCAGGCCAGACCCGGCGACGTCATCGTCCTGCCCGCGGGCACCGGACACAAGAAGGTCTCATCGCGCGGCGCGCTCGGCATCGTAGGCGCCTATCCGCACGGCGCGAAGCCCGATACCTGCATGCCGCCGTTCGCTCGGGCAGCGAAGAATGCGCAAGACATTCTCCAGGTCGGCCTGCCGGCCGGCGATCCGGTGCACGGGCCCGGCGGGCCGCTCTTCGCGCACTGGAGTTGACGTGGTACAAAGGCTCATGGAAATCGGCAGCGGCGCCTACCGCTATCGCGTGGCCGAGGGCTGGGCGAAGCTCCCTGACGGCTGGGAATTCAAGGACGTCGCCGCCGTTGCGGTGGATAGCAAGGACCGCGTTTATTGCTTCAACCGCGGCGAGCACCCCATGATCGTGTTCGACCGCGAGGGCAACTTCGTCCGCTCCTGGGGTGAGGGTACGTTCCCCCGCGCGCACGGGCTACACATCGACGCGGACGACATCCTCTACTGCACCGACGACGGCGGCCACGTCGTGCGCAAGTGCACGACCGAGGGCAAGGTGCTGCTCGAACTCGGCGTGCCCGGGCAGGCGGCACCGTACATGAGCGGCACGCCGTTCCACCGCTGCACGCACACGGCGCTTTCGCCGCGCGGGGACATCTATGTGAGCGACGGCTACGGGAACGCGCGCGTGCACAAGTTTTCCCCCGACGGCAAGCTCCTCAAGTCATGGGGCGAGCCGGGGACCGACCCCGGCCAGTTCAACATCGTGCACAACATCGTCACCGACCCCGAGGGCTGGGTGTACGTCGCCGACCGCGAGAACCACCGCGTGCAGGTCTTTGACGGCGACGGCCGGTACGAGACCCAGTGGGTCAACATGCACCGTCCGTGCGCGCTTTACTGCCGCCGCGGAAAGAAGCCGCAGTTCGTGATCGGCGAGCTCGGCCCGGGCATGACCGTGAACCGCAACCACCCGAACATCGGGCCGCGCCTTTCGTTCGTCGACGCAGAGGGCAAGCTCATCGCACGCCTCGGCGGCGAGAACGGCCCTGGCCTGGAGCCGGGAAAGTTCATCGCCCCGCACGGCCTCGCCCTCGACTCGCGCGGCGACATCTACGTCGGCGAGGTGAGCTACACCGAGTTCCCGCGCCTCTTCCCCGAGCAGAAGATCGCCTGGCGCATGCGCTCGCTGCAG
>DASYPG010000561.1:0-29387 GCA_036006885.1 Burkholderiales bacterium
CGCGATCCCCGCGCGGCCGAGGCGGCCGAGCGCCTGCGCCAGCCATTCGCGCTCGACCACGCCGACGCACACCACGTCCTTCTGGGGCGTGCGCGCAGCGGCGACGTGCACCCGTGCGGGATCCGGCACGATGCTGTCCTCGGCGAGAAAGCGCAGCGCGGTTTGCAGTCGGCGCTGCTGCGCGGCGGGCAAGGCGACGCGCTCGAGGAGCACAAGCTCGGCCGCGAGCACCGCTTCGCATGGCCGGCCGCGCGGCGGCATGGCGAGGTCCGAGACGCCGCTCTCCAGGACCGACCCCAGCTCGCTGACGAGCGCCCATTCGAAGCGGCCGCTCTGCGGGAACTCGCGGCCGAGGCGGATGCGGCAGGCGCTCATGCGCTGCGCTGCCAGACGATGGCGGGGAACCCGGTGCCCGTGCGCTGCAGGAGCGCCTCCATGCGCACATCGGCGTCGCCCACCTTGGCGCGTCCTTGCACCACGAAGAACTGGCTCGAGACGGAAACGCCTGCGAGGCTGGGCTTCAGGTCCGGCCGCAGGCGCGCCTGGAACTCCTCGCGACTGCGCACCGGGTCGGCGGCGATGCGCCGTGCGAGCGCCTGCGCCTCGGAAAGCGAAAGCCCCTCGACCAGCGCGGCAAGCACCTCGGCGGGCGCGGTGTTGACGTTGACTGGGGTGGGAACCGGAAGCGCCGTCGCGTAGCGCCGCAGCCGCTCGAGCGCGTCGGCGCCGAGGCCGCTCATTCCGGCGAGCTCGCCGACGTCGGCGAGCGGACGGCTCGGATCGACGCGCGCGGAGATCGCATCGGCGAGCGCAGGCGCGAGCCCGATCAGCGCAAGCAGGCGCTTGAGCGCGTCGACCTGAAGCGGATCGGGCTTGCCGGCGCGCGTCACGTTGTTGAGATTGAAAAGCCCCTGCTCGTCGCGGATCCCGCCGGCGAGCGAGCCGAGCTGCACTTCGGTCGGCGGCAGCCCCGAAGCCCAGAGCTCGCGCAGGTGGTCGGTCGTTCCGGCGCGCGCGTCCTCGGCGAGGATCGAGCGCGCCCAGTGCATGCCGCCCCTCAGCATCCAGCGCGCCTGCTCGTAGTCGCGCTGCGACTGGAGCGCGCGCGCATCGAGGTCCTGGCGCTCGAGCATCGCGGCGGCGCCCGCGACGGCGAGCGCGAGCACCAGCATGGCGATGATGACCGCGGTGCCGCGCTGAGCACATGGGACTTGAATACGCGGGACTTGAATGCGCAGGCCTTTCATTTCAGGGCAAAGAGCCGCGTGACGTGCTCGCCGCTTGCCAGCACGAGCTCCACCGCGACCGCGCGCGGCAGGGGCTGCCCGCCGGGCCAGACCGGGGTCCAGGCGCCGTCGGCGCGCAGCGCGTTCAACCTCATGCCCGCCACGTTGGCGAGCACGGCATACGCAGCGGCCGGCGGTCCGCTGCCGTCGGACCCCTGCGGCCAGAGGAGATACTCCACCGTGCCCCCGCGCAGGCGATAGCCGACGCGCCGCGGCGGCGCCCCGGGCTGATCGGCGAACCGGGTCAGCGCGAGATCGGCCTCGGTCGAGGCGCCGAGCGCGAAGCCCCGGCTCTCCATCGCCGAGGAGACATCCTCGCGCAGCTGCCCGAGCAGAAGGCCCACCTCGCTCCAGCGCCTCGCCTGCTCGCGCACGTGCGCCTCGCCGTCGAGCACCGAGGACAGGCCGCGGAAGCTGAGCGAGGCGAGCACCGCGAGCACCGCCAGCGCGGCCAGCAGCTCGAGCAGCGTGAAGCCCGATTTCGGCCGGTAGGGCACTCAGCTCTCCTTCGGCAGAATGCCCACCAGCGTGCGCAGCACGTGCGTGCGCTCGCCCGGGTCGACCACCTGAACCTCGACCCGCCGCAGCAGCGGATGCTGGGTGGCGAAGACTTCCACGCGCCAGGGAAAATCGATACCCGCCTGGCGCTCGAATCCTTCGCTCACCCCGACCGGCGGCCAGGCGCGGCGCGCGTCGAGCTCGCCCAGGCGGTTCTCGGCCACGAAGCCGGCAAGCGCGCGCAGCTTGATCTCGCTGGCCGAGGCGGTCGATACGGCCGCCGAGCGGCTCACGGCCGCGAGCGCGATCGCCGCGATCGCGAGCGCCACCAGCACCTCAATAAGCGTGAACCCGCGCGAGGCTGACCCGCCCAATGACGTCTCCCTGGATCGTGAATTGCTCGCCCGCGCCCGCCATCGTCGCCGAGAGCTCGCTGCGCAGGCCATTCGGCGCGAACACCACCCGCTCGCCCGGCGCGAGTTCGCGGCCGTCGACGAGCACGCGCGTGAGCTCGGTGCGCCCGGCGAGGGCGCGGGCACGGTAGGGGCTGGTGCGAGGGTACAGCACCCAGTCTCCGTCCTCGCCGCGCTGCCAGAAGGCGTAGCGCTGCGGCTCGGCGGACCAGGCGATGCTGTGACCGCTCGCGCGCGCGTCCCGCATCGCCGCTTCGAGGAGCGCCGCCAATCGGCGCGCCTCCTCGCGCGCGGCCGCCGCGTCGCCGGGAATCGCCACGACGACCACCGCCGCGGCGACGATCGCCATGATCGCGAGGACTACCAGGACCTCGATCAGGGTGAAACCGCCGCCGCGCGCCGCGCGGCGCTGGAATGGGTCTACAGGTTCCATGACCCGATGTCGGCGTCGAAACCCTCGCCACCGGCTGCGCCGTCGGCGCCGAAGCTGAAGACGTCGATCTCGCCGTGCAGTCCGGGGTTGAGGTATTGATACGGATGGCCCCACGGGTCGCGCGGCAGCCGCTCGAGATAGCCGCCGGGTTTCCAGTTCGGCGGCGGCGGCGGCACGGTGGGGCGCGTCACCAGCGCGGCGAGTCCCTGCTCGGTGGTGGGGTAGCGCAGGTTGTCGAGGCGATAGAGCTTGAGCGACTGCAGCACGCTGGCGATGTCCTGGCGCGCCGCGACCACGCGCGCCTCGTCCGGGCGGCTCATCACCCTCGGCACGATCAGCGCGGCGAGCACCGCCAGGATCGCGACCACCACCATCACCTCGATGAGAGTGAACGCGCGGATGCGAGCTCGACTCATGGGCCCTCCGCTTGCCGTGCCAGATACAAGTAATTGTAGTGGCTCGGGGTTCGGGATACTATACCTTGTAGATGGCAGGCTGGTTCAAGAACAACACCCTGCAGCGTTTGCTGCATGCAGGTTCCGCCGCTCTGGCGCTCGATCTCGTGCTGATCGCGGCGCTCGCCGGCGCCGCCGCGTACGGCACCTGGGTGCTGCTCGCGCCGCGCGCGAAGGCCGCGCCGGCGCTCGGCGAGCAGGCGCGCGCGCTCGAAGCGCCCTCGCCCGCGGCGCGGCGCCTCTTCGGCGCCGCAGCCGCGCCGCAGGCCGCCGCCGCCGGGCCGGTGCGCCTGGTCGGCGTGATATCGCCCGGGCGGGCGCTCTTCAGCGAGAACGGCAGGCCGCGCGCGGCCGCGGTCGGGGAATCGGTCGGCGAGCTGGTGGTGCGCGAGGTGCACCCCGACTACGTGGTGGTGAGCCGCCGCGGCGAGCTCGAGCGCCTGACGCTCGAGCGGCGCAGCGTGCCCCTCGAAGCGCCGGCCGGCGCACGGGGCAATGCCGGCCGCTAGGCGCGGTCTTCTCCTCCTGGCGCTCGTCGCTTTTGGCGCGCGCGCCGCCGAAGAGCCGGTGATGCTCAACTTCGTCAACGCCGATATCGAGGCCGTCGCGACCGCGATCGGACAGATGTCGAAGCGCAATTTCCTGATCGATCCGCGGGTGAAGGGGAGTGTCAACATCGTTTCGTCGCGCCCGGTGCCGCCGTCGGCGGCCTACGACATCTTCCTCTCGGCGCTCAGGCTCCAGGGCTTCACCGCGGTGGAGAGCGACGGAGTGGTGAAAATCCTGCCGGAGGCCGACGCCAAGATGCACCTGGGCTCGATCTCGCCGAGGAGCACCGCGGAAGGCGACCGGCTCCTGACGCGAGTGTACACCCTGAAGTACGAATCGGCGTCGCAGATGCTGCCGGTGCTGCGGCCCATCATCAGCCCGAACAACACTATCGCGGTCTACGCCGCGAACAATTCGCTGGTCATCACCGACTACGCCGACAACCTGCGCCGCATCGACCGCATCATCGACGCGATCGACCGGCCGGGCGGCGGCGAGCCGGTGTTCATGCCGCTGCGCAACGCCTCGGCCACCGAAATGGCCGCCACGGTCAACCGCCTCTACGCCGCCGACGCGGCGGCGCAGGCGGATGCGCGCGGCCGCATCAGCGTGGCGGCGGACGGACGCACCAACAGCCTCATCGTGCGCGCCGACAATCCCGCCCGGCTCGCACGCATCCAGGAGATGGTGCAGAGCCTGGACAAGCCCAGCGCCGCGGGCGGCAATATGCACGTGGTGTACCTGAAGAACGCCGAGGCGGTGCGCGTGGCGCAGACGCTGCGTGCGGTGCTCTCGGGCGAGTCCTCGCCTCAACTTTCCCTTGCCGCGACGGCACCGCTCACGACCGCGACTTCGGGGATAGGGCAGCAGCCGGTCGCCGGCGGTCCCGGCCCAGCGCCGTCGCCGCTAAGCGGGCTCGGTGCGGTAGGCGGCGGAGGCGGCATCGTGCAGGCCGACCCGGCATCGAACGCGCTGATCATCTCGGCGCCCGACGCGATATTCGCGAGCCTGAAGGCGGTGATCGACAAGCTCGACGTGCGCCGCTACCAGGTCCATGTCGAAGCGCTGATCGTCGAGATGACCGCCGACAAGGCGGCCGAGTTCGGCATCCAGTGGCAGGCGCTTCACGACCTCAGCACCAACGCCACGCAGGCGGTCGGCGGCACCAACTTCGGCGCGCGCGGCACAGGCACCAACATCATCGACGGCGCGGTGAACATCGGCACCCTCGGCAGGGGGCTCAACCTCGGCGCGGTGCGCGGCCAGGTCACCATCCCGGGCATCGGCACCGTGACGAACCTCGCCTTCCTCGCGCGCGCGCTCGAGTCCGACGCCAATGCGAACATCCTCTCCACCCCGAACCTCCTGACGCTCGACAACGAGGAGGCGAAGATCGTCATCGGCCAGAACGTGCCGTTCATCACCGGCCAGTACGCGCAGACCGGCGCCGCGACCACCGCCACGCCGTTCCAGACGATCGAAAGGAGGGATGTCGGCCTTACGCTGCGCATCAAGCCGCAGATCTCCGAAGGCGGCTCGATACGCCTGCAGATCTACGAGGAAGTCTCCAGCGTCCAGGACCAGACCAACCCGGCGGGCATCATCACCAACAAGCGTTCGCTCGAGTCCACCGTGATGGTCGACGACGGTCAGATCATCGTGCTCGGCGGCCTGGTGCAGGACAGCACCGCCAACACCATGGAGAAGGTGCCGCTCCTCGGCGACATCCCGCTCGTGGGCGCGCTCTTCCGCTACGAGACGCGCAAGCAGACCAAGACCAACCTCATGATCTTCCTGCGGCCGCTCGTCATGCGCGAGGCCAGCACCTACGGCCCGGTCACTTCCGAGCGCTATCGCCAGATGATCGAGGAGCAGGACAAGGCGCGGATCCCGCCCTCCATCGTGCTCCCCAACATCGAGACGCCGCGCCTGCCGCCCGAGGAGGCGACGGAGCCGAACGCGCCGGCGCCGAACGCCCCTGAGCAGAACGCCCCGGCGCAGAGTCCTCCGGCGCAGTAAAGTGGCGCCATGGACCTCGCCCGCGACACTCCGGTCCGCCTCGTTCCCTATCCGTTCGCGCGGCTGAACGGGGCGCTCTTGCTCGAGGTCTCCGAGAAGGAGGCGCTCGTCTGCCTGCGGCAGGGCGCGCGGCCGCAGGTGCTCGCGGAGCTGCGCCGGGTGCTCGGCGTGCCGGTGCGCGTGACGGCGGTGGAGGAGCCCGAGGCCTTCGAGCGGCGCCTCGCGCAGGCGTACTCGCAGGCGAGCCAGTCGCCCGCCTACGTCGCCGACGCCATCGGGCAGGACATGGACCTCTCGCGCCTGGTGCAGGAGATGCCGAAGATCGAGGACCCGCTCGACTCCGACAACGACGCGCCGGTGATCCGCATGATCAACGTACTGCTCACCCAGGCGCTGCGCCAGAAGGCCTCCGATATCCATATCGAGCCCTACGACGCGCGCTCGGTGGTGCGCTTCCGCCTGGACGGAACCCTCCGCACCGTGGCCGAGCCGCACCGCGGGCTGCATGCCGCGATGCTCTCGCGCATCAAGATCATGGCGAACCTCGACATCGCCGAGAAGCGCCTGCCGCAGGACGGGCGCATCTCGCTGCGTCTCGCCGGGCGCCAGGTCGACGTGCGCGTCGCCACGCTGCCCACCGGCTACGGCGAGCGCGCGGTGCTGCGCCTGCTCGACAAGGAGGCGAGCCAGTTCCAGCTCGGCAGCCTGGGCATGGACGAATCGGCCCTCGCGGCGATCGACACCCTGATCCACCAGCCGCACGGCATCGTGCTCGTCACCGGGCCGACCGGCTCGGGCAAGACCACGACCCTGTACGCGGCGCTCGAGCGCATCGACTCGCTCGGCCTCAACATCATGACGGTCGAGGACCCGGTCGAGTACGAGCTCGACGGCATCGCCCAGACCCCGGTCAACGCCAAGATCGGAATGACGTTCGCGCGCGCCCTGCGCTCGATCCTGCGCCACGACCCCGACGTCATCATGGTGGGCGAGATCCGCGACGCCGAGACCGCGGAGATCGCGGTCCAGGCAAGCCTCACCGGCCACCTGGTCCTCGCCACGCTGCACACCAACGACGCGGCGAGCGCGCCGACGCGCCTCGTCGACATGGCCGTCGAGCCCTACCTCCTCTCCTCGAGCCTGCTCGGCGTGCTCGCGCAGCGTCTCGTGCGCAAACTCTGCCCGGCGTGCAAGCAACCGCACCAGCCGAGCGCGCCCGACCTCGCCGAGCTCGGCGAGCGCTATCGCAACGAGCCGCTGTACGCGCCCGTCGGCTGCGCCGAATGCAACAACACCGGCTACGTAGGGCGCACCGGGATCTACGAGCTCCTCGTCATAGACGAGGAGGCCAAGGCGCTGATCCACGGCGCGGGCTCCGAGCAAGGCCTGCGCGCGCACGCTGCGCAACGAGGCATGCGCACCCTGCGCCAGGACGGCCTGCGCTGGGTGCTGAGCGGCGCGACCTCGCTCGAGGAAGTGATCCGGGTCACGCGCGAGTCGTAGCACGATGCCCGCTTTCAGCTACGTCGCCATCGATGCCGACGGCCGCACCCGGCGCGGAGTGGTCGAGGCGGAAGCGCCGCGCCAGGCGCGCGCCGGGCTGCGCAGCGCGGGCCTCGTGCCGCTCGAAGTCGCCGCGGTCGACAGCGAAGCGGCGCCCCCCGGCGGCCGGCGGCTCTTCGCCGCGGCGCGCATGCGCATCGGCGCGGGGGAGATCTCGCTCCTCACGCGGCGCTTTGCCATGCTGCTCGAGGCCGGCCTCACGATCGAGCAATGCCTGGACGCGCTGATCGAGCAGGCGCAGGGCGAATCCGCGAGGCGCATCCTCGCCGCGGTGCGCGCCGAGGTGCTTTCCGGGCAGTCGCTCGCGGCGTCCTTCGACCGCTATCCGTCGACGTTCCCCGAGATCTACCGGGCGCTCGTGCGCGCGGGCGAGCATTCGGGCGAGCTGGGTGCGGTGATGTCGAACCTCGCCGACTACCTCGAGCGGCGCCAGGCGACACGGCAGAGCGCGGGCCTCGCCCTCCTCTACCCCGCGATCGTCGCCGCGGTAGCGCTCTGCATCGTGGTGGGCCTTCTGACCTATGTCGTGCCGCAGGTCGTGGAGGTCTATGCGCAGAGCCGTCAGACGCTTCCTTTTCTCACGCGCGTCCTGCTCTGGGCGAGCGAGGTGCTGCACGGCAAGCTCGGCTACATCGCCGCGGCGGCAGTGCTTCTCGCCCTCGCCCTGCGCTGGGCGTATCGGCGGGAAGCGACGAAGAAGCGCTGGCACGCGCGGCTCCTGCGCTTGCCGCTGGTCGGCCCGCTGTGGCGCGGCGTCGACACGGCCCGCCTTGCCTCGAGCCTCGGCATCCTCTCGGCCGGCGGCGTGCCACTCCTGCAGGCGCTCGCCGCGGGGGCGCGGGTGGTGAGGAACCTCGCGCTGCGTGCGGCGGTGGAGGAGGCGCAGCAGCAGGTGCGCGAGGGCTCGACCCTGCACCGCGCGCTCGCGGGTAGCGGGCTCTTTCCACCGATCTTCATCCACCTCGTCGCCTCCGGCGAAGCGAGCGGACGCCTCGCGCACATGCTGGGCCAGGCAGGGCGCCAGCAGGAGGTCGAGAACGACGCCCGCGTCCGCCTGCTCACCGGCGTGCTCGAGCCCACCCTCATCCTCGCGATGGGCGCGCTCGTCCTCCTCATCGTGCTCGCGATCCTCCTGCCGATCATCGAGATGAACCAGCTCGTGCACATCTGAGCTGCGGCCGAGGTTCTAAACCCCCGAGTACAAGAGGGATTGCTGCTACTGCGCGGCGGCGCTACTACCGGCGAGCATGGGCTTTCTCACCGCCTCGGTAGGCACCATGGCCTCGAAGGGGATGCCGTTCTTGGCCATGAAACGTTCGACCGCCGGCACCCAATAGCGCACGCCGGCGTCCTCGCTGAAGATATAGTGACCGTCTTTGCCGAAGGCCGGCTGCAGCACGTAATCAGCGTGTCCGCCGCCGGCAGTGAACCGGTCGTACCAAAGCCTCGAGGTCTGCGCGTTGAAGAAATGGTCGTTTTCGGCGTAGTGAAACAGCACCGGCACCTTGACGGACTTGCCGAGCTCGTCGAACACCCGCGCGAGCGGCTCGATGGCGCACGGCACGCCCGGGTTGCGGCTCGGGTTGCCGCCGCGGCCGGCGGCGAAGGCAAGCACGGCCACGAGGCCCTGCGGCGCGCGCGCGGCAGTGTAGATGGAGGTGACGCCGCCCGCGGACTGGCCGGCGAGGATCATGCGCGTGCCGTCGACGTAGGGCAGGTTGCGCGTGTACTCGTAGGCCGCCATGACGTCGTCGGACGCGGCGGCCTCGCCGCGCCGGTAGTCGGGGCTGCGGCAGGAGCCGGCATCCTCGGCGAACTCGCCGCCGGTGGCGCCGAAGCCGCGGCGCAGCGGCATGACCACGACGTAGCCGCGGCGTGCGAACTGGGCGGCGGTGTGGATCAGGAGGTCGGGAGACTCGGTGCGTCGCTCTTCCGCCGACACGGCGGCGCCGTGGTTGAGAACCACCGCGCCGTAGGGGCCGTCGCCATCGGGCCTCAGGATCCGGGCCGCGATGGTGTAGTTGCCGTTGCTAACGGGAATGCGCACATCCTCGTCCACGAGCCGCACGCCGGAGATTTCGTCCTGGGCATACGCGAAGTTGGCGATCGCCCAGCACAGCGCGGCGACGAGCGCCACGAGCAGTGTCATTCCCTTCACCACTACCTCCCTTCGTCAAACCTGCGACGAACTGTAGCGGCGATTGCGACATCCCACAAGACTGAAAATGACACACGTGTAGTTGCTATTGCGTGTCGGGGGGTAGCGACATCAATCGGACATGACCGCGAGCGAAAACGGACCTAATTCGCTGACGGCTGCCGCGGTGAGCGGCATGCGCCGCGGCATCGAGAAGGAAAGCCTGCGCGCGCTTCCCGACGGATCGCTCGCGACCACGCCGCATCCGGCGGCGCTCGGCTCGACCCTCACGCATCCGCACATCACCACCGACTTCAGCGAGAGTCAGCTCGAGCTCATCACCGCGCCGCGCACGAGCGTCGACGCGATGCTGGAAGAGCTCACTTCTATCCACCAGGTCGTCTACCGCGCGCTGACCGAGAAGGATCGCGACGAGATCCTCTGGGGCGCGAGCATGCCCTGCCAGCTGCCGCCCGACGACGAGATTCCGCTGGGCCGCTACGGCGGCTCGAACGTCGGACGCGCGAAGACCGTCTATCGCATGGGGCTCGCGCACCGCTATGGACGGCGCATGCAGACGATCTCCGGCATCCACTACAACTGGTCGCTGCCGAGGTGCTCGAACGAGGACTACTTCGGGCTGGTGCGCAATTTCCGGCGCACCGCGTGGCTGCTGTTCTACCTCTTCGGCGCCTCGCCCGCGGTGTGCGAGAGCTTCGTCGCTGGAAATCCGAAGCACGGGCTGCAGCGCCTCGCGCCGGGCACGCTGTACCTGCCCTATGCCACGTCGCTGCGCATGGGGCGCCTGGGCTACCAGAGCGACGCGCAGTCCTCGCTCACGGTGAGCTACAACAACCTCGCCGATTACGGCGCCTCGCTCTACGGGGCGCTAACCACCCCGTACCCGCCCTACGAGAAGATCGGTCTACAGGACGGCAACGGCGAATACCGCCAGCTCACGACCTCGCTCCTGCAGATCGAGAACGAGTTCTACGGCAAGATCCGGCCGAAGCGCCGCATCCGGCCCGGCGAGCGTCCGCTCCACGCGCTGCGCGAGCGCGGCGTCGAGTACGTCGAGGTTCGCCTGATGGACCTCGACCCGTTCTCGCCGATCGGCATCACCGCGCCGACCTGCCGCTTCCTCGACGTGTTTCTGCTGTATTGCCTGCTCGCCGAGAGCCCGCCCGACACCCCGGCCGAGATCGCCTCGATCACGCGCAACCAGGAGCGCGTCGCGGCGCGCGGCCGCGAGCCCGGCCTCACACTTTCGCGCGGCGCTCGAGAAGTGCCGCTCAAGGAGTGGGGCCGCGAGATCCTCTCGCAGTGCGCGCCGGTGGCCGCGAAGCTCGACTCGCAGCTTGGCGGCATCGCCTACCGCGACGCCGTGCAGGCAGCCTTGGGCGCGCTCGACAACCCCGATTCGGTTCCTTCCGCCCGGGTCCTGCACGCGATGGCGCGCAACCACGGTAACTCGTACCTGCGCTTCGTCCTCGCCGAGTCGCTCGCGCATCGCGCCACGCTCCTCGCCATGCCCCTGCCGCCGAGGATCGAGGACGAATTCGCCAACTTCGCGCGCGCCTCGAGCGCTAAGCAGCGCCAGATCGAGGCGCAGGACCGCATCGATTTCGAGACCTACCGCAGGCAGTACCTCGACCCGCAGAACCTCAAGATCTGAGGCGAATTCAGCTCACAGCGTGGGCGGCGAGCACGTCCGCCACGCACGCCGTCAACCGCTTGGCGTACTCGATGTGGAGGAACTCGTTGGGGCCGTGGGCGTTCGCCTGCGGGCCGAGCACGCCGGTGATGAGGAACTGCGCGCTCGGGAAGCGCGCCCCGAGCATCGCCATGAACGGGATCGTGCCGCCCTCGCCCATCCACATCGCGCTCTTGCCGTAGTTCTTGATCGAGCTCGTATCGACCGCGGCGGCGAGCCACGGCGCGGTCGGCGGCGCGTGCCAGCCGGTCGCGGCCTGACCGTACTCGAACTTCACGCGCGCGCCGTACGGCGGGTCGGCCTCCAGGATCGCCTGGAGCTGGCGCGCGGCGCTGTCGGCCTTGACCGTCGGCGGCAGGCGCAGCGACAGCACCAGCGCGGTCTTCGGCCGCAGCACGTTGCCGGCGT
Source organism: Burkholderiales bacterium (assembly GCA_036006885.1). Taxonomy (GTDB): domain Bacteria; phylum Pseudomonadota; class Gammaproteobacteria; order Burkholderiales; family SG8-39; genus SCGC-AG-212-J23. Next base: position 11,476 of record DASYPG010000561.1, read on the forward strand.
TCGCGGGCGCCGGCAGGCCTTCGGCGCCGGTGACGGCGAGCATCGGCCGCCAGCTCCGGTTGAGCACCAGGTCGGCGAGGTCCGACGCCATCGGCTGCATGCCCTTCACGAAGGGAAACCTGCGCCAGATCGCCTCGCCGAGCACATCGGCGGCGCGTTTCGCCTGCTCGCTGCGCTCGATCGGGATCTGGGCGTGGAAAGCCGCCGGCTTCACCACGCCGCTTTCCGCGTCCTCGAGGCGCTCGAGGAGCTGGCGCGCGATGCGCACGCCCTCGGCGACTACGCCGCTCGCATCGCCCGAGTGCACGCCTTCGGTGAGCACCTCGACGCTGAGCACTCCGTTGATGAGGCCTCGCAGCGACGTCGTGCCCCAAAGCTGGTCGTAGCTGCCGCAGCCCGAGTCCAGGCCGACCACGAGCTCGGGCGTGCCGATGCGCGGCGCGAGCGCCTCGAGGTAGGCCGGCAGGTCGTAGCTGCCGCTCTCTTCGCAGCACTCGATCAGGATCGCGACGCGTGCGTGCGGCCGCTTCTCCTCCTGCAACGAGCGCAGCGCCGCCAGCGCGCAGAACACCGCGTAGCCATCGTCCGCGCCGCCCCGGCCGTAGAGCTTGCCGCCCTCGATCACCGGCGTCCACGGTCCCAGGCCTTCGCGCCATCCGGTCATCTCGGGCTGCTTGTCGAGGTGGCCGTACACGAGCACATTTCCTTTTGATCCTGGAATTTCAATGAAGAGGACAGGCGTGCGCCCTTCGAGCCGCACCACCTCGAGCTTCATGCCGGCGACGGCGTGCCGCTTGCACCAGTCGGCGGCGAGCTTGACCGCGGCGTCGATGTGGCCGTGCCGCGCCCATTCATGGTCGAAATGGGGCGACTTGGCGGGAATTCGGATGTAGTCGACGAGCGCGGGGGTGATCGCTTCGTCCCAGAATCTGGCGGTGTTCGTCACGCTTTTTATTCTAGTAGCATCCGGGCATGACTTCGCTTCGCGGCTTGCTCGCCGCAGGCAAGACAATCGTCGCGCCGGGCGCCACCGACGCGCTGAGCGCGAAGCTGATCGAGGCGCACGGCTTCGAGTGCGTCTACATCGGAAGCTACGCCACCGCCGCGAGCCGCTTCGGCATCCCCGACACCTGGCTCCTTTCGCTCGAGGCGCTGGTCGAGCAGGCGCGCACCATCGCGCAGGCGGTGAAGCTGCCGGTGATCGCTGACGCCGAAGGCGGCTTGTTTGGGGCCGAGGGCGGCTTCCACGAGGCCCCCGAGATCTGGCGCACAGTGCAGGCGTTCGAGCGCGCCGCAGACGCTTCACCCCATGAAGGAGACCGCAGATCGCATTTGCGCCGCAGTAGCTGCTCGAAAGAATCCGGAATTCATGATCGTGGCGCGCTCCGACGCCTTCTGGGTATCGCGCGACCTGGAGGAGTGCATCGCGCGGCTCGCGCTCTACGCCGAGGCCGGCGCCGACATGGTGTTCCCCACCGCGGTCGGACCGGCGGAGCTCGCCGAGGTGCGCCGGCGCATCGACCGGCCGGCGATGATCGTCGACATGGCGGGCCGCACGCTCGAGGAGCACCGCGGCGCGGCGATCGTCCTCTACTATGCGCTCTCGACGCTGGTGCAGTTCGAGGCGCTGTCGCATGCGCTCGAAGAGTTCAAGTCGGGCCAGCGTCCGGGAGGCCAGGCCGCGCTCGAGGATTTTCTGGGTTACCGATAAATCGGGTTATCCTCCCGTCCGGAGGAGTACCCCGATGCACCGCACCCTGCTGGCATTCGCGCTGCTTGCCGTTTCCGGCCTGTCCTTCTCCACCCTTTCATTCGCGCAGTATCCGGCCAAGCCGATCCGCTTCATCGTCGGCTTCCCGCCCGGCGGCTCGGCCGATCCCACCACGCGCATCATCGGCCAGGCGCTCTCGGAGCAGATGGGCCAGCCGGTGATCGTCGACAATCGTCCGGGGGCCGACAGCGCGCTCGCGGCCGAGCAGATGACGCGCATCGCGCCCGACGGCTACACCATCATGTTCGCCTCGAACAGCGCGATGACCGCGGCGGTGGCGCTGCGCAAGACACCGCCGTACGACCCGGTCAGGGACTTCACCCCGATCTCGATGGTCGGACGCGCGACGGTGATCATGTACGTCCACCCCTCGGTGCCGGCGAAGACGCTGCAGGAGTTCGTCGAGTACGCGCGCGCCAATCCGGGCAAGCTTGCCTACGGCACCGGCAACCCGCTCTCGATCCTCTACAACGTGCAGCTCATGAGCGCTACCGGAATCGACATGCTGCACGTTCCCTACAAGGGCGAAGGGCCGCTCAATCCCGACCTCCTCGCCGGCCGGGTGCAGTCGTCCTTCCTCAGCACCCTCTCGGCGCTTTCCAACGCCAAGGATGGAAAGCTGCGCCCGCTCGCGGTGCTGCTCGAGAAGCGGAGCCCGCTCGCGCCCGACGTTCCCACCATCGCCGAGGCGGGCGTGCCGCAGGTCACCGTGCGCCAGTGGGCCGGCGTGTTCGGCCCGCCGAAGCTGCCGCGCCCGATTGTCGAGCGGCTGAACAAGGAAGTGAACGCCGCGCTCAAGCGTCCCGAGGTGATCGAGAAGCTGCAGAGCTACGGCTATGCTGCCGAGGGGTCGACCCCCGAGCGCCTCCTGGAAATCAACCGCGACGACCTCGCGCTGTGGCGTAAGCTGGTGAAGAAAGCCGCTCTACCCCTCGAATAGGAGATCGCAATGCCGGTGAACACATTCGTGGAGAACGCCTGGTACGTCGCCGGACGCTCGCAGGATTTCCCGGTGAACGAGCCCAAGGGGCTGCGCCTGTGCAACCGCCCGGTGCTCCTGTGGCGCACGGCCGAGGGCAAGCTCACGGCCTTCGACGACCGCTGCGTGCACAAGCGCATGCCGCTCTCGGAAGGCCGGGTGCTCGCCGACGGCGTGCTCGAGTGCGCCTATCACGGCTTCTGCTACGACGGCGCGGGCAACTGCGTGCGCATTCCCTCGCAGCTCGACCTGCCGATTCCCACGCGGGCGAAGCTGCGGCCGTTCCCGCTCGTCGAGCAGGACGGCCTCGCCTGGGTATGGCTGGGCGACCCGGCGAAGAGCTCGACCGCGGTGCCGGTGCCCACCCCGGAGCTCTCGGGCGCCGAATGGCACAGCCACATGTTCGACCCGGTGCACGTGCCGGCGAACTACCTGCTGATGATCGAGAACCTGCTGGACATCACGCATTTCTACCCGCTGCACGAGGGCAACATCGGCGATATCGAGCAGAGCAAGATCCCGGTCGAGCTGGTCGAGGAGACGCTGAACGGGGTGCAGACGGTGAAGACGGTCCGCCGGGTGCAGGACTATCGCCAGCCGCCGTTCATGGCCGAGTGGTTCGGCTACCCGGTGGTGGACCGCTGGCACACGCACCACATGATGGGGCCCGGCCTCACGCGCGTGGAGCTGTGCTGCGCGCCGCCGGGAAAGCTCGGCGTCGCCTCCGAGGAGCGCGGCTACGTCATCCATCATTCGCACACGCCGATCGACGGCACGAGCCACACGTGGCGCCTGTGGGTGAGTACCCGTTCGAAAAAGCTCACGGAGAGCATCGCCGCGAACTTCCCGGCGGTCATGGAGGAGGACCGCTGGGCGCTCGAGCTGCAGCAGAAGAACTTCGAGTATCCGGAGGATGGCTACCACGAGGTCTACCTGCGCTCCGACAAGGCGCTGCTGCGCTGCCGGAAGATCCTCGAGGAGATGGAGCGCGGCAACCGCGGCCAGGCGGTGCCGGTCGCGGTGCACAGGGCGGCCTAGAAAAAGCGGCACGTGCTTCAGGCGAGCCGGGTGGTGAAGTCCTTCGGCGGCTTCCACGCGCTTGCCGGCTGCTCGCTCGAGATCGCGCGCGGCAGCATCACCGGCATCATCGGCCCCAACGGCGCCGGCAAGTCGACGCTCTTCAACGTGCTCGGCGGGCTGCTCGCGCCCGAATCGGGCGACGTGACTTTCGAGGGCCGCAGCATCCTCAGGCTGCGCGCCGACGAGCGTGCGCGCATCGGGCTGGTGCGCACCTTCCAGATCTCGCGCGAGCTGGGCGAGCTCACCGTGCTCGAGAACATGCTGCTCGCGGCACCACGCCAGTCGGGTGAGTCGGTATGGCGGGCGCTCTTCATGCCGGGACAGGTGCGCTCCGAGGAGCGCGCCGCGGTGGCGAAGGCGCGCGCCCTGCTCGGCGAGGTCGACCTGTGGCCGCTCGCCGACGAGCCGGCGAAGAACCTCTCCGGCGGGCAGAAGAAGCTGCTCGAGATCTCGCGCGCGCTGATGCTCGAGCCCAAGATCATCCTGCTCGACGAGCCGACCGCGGGCGTGAGCCCGGCGATGACCGAGGCGCTCGCGCGTACGATCCTCAAGCTGCGCAGCGCGGGCCTCACCTTCGCGATTGTCGAGCACGACATGGATGTCATCGCGCAGCTCTGCGCGCCGATCTTCGTCCTCGCGGAGGGGCGCACGTTGATGCACGGCAGCTTCGGCGAGGTCGCGAGCAACGGCGAGGTCATGAGCGCCTATCTCGGCAAGGCCGCATGAGTTCGATCCTCAAGGTCAGCGGTCTCCATGCGGGCTACGGTGCGGGCGACATCCTGAAGGGCGTCGACGTCGAGCTCGCGGCGGGAAGCATCCTGACCATCATCGGCCCGAACGGCTCGGGCAAGTCGACGCTTGCCAAGACGCTCGCGGGCCTGCTGCCGGCGCGCGCGGGGACGGTCGAGCTCGAGGGCCGGCCCCTCGACCAGCTCAGCGCTCCGAAGCGGGTGCTCGCCGGCATTTCCTACGTGCCGCAGGAATACAACGTGTTCCGCAACCTGACGGTGCTCGAGAACCTGAAGATCGCGCGCGAATTCATGGGCGCGAACGGCCACGGCCGGCGCGGGTTCGACGAACGGCTCGAGGAGCTCTTCCCGGAGCTGCCGATGCACTACCGGATCGCAGCCGGCAACCTGAGCGGCGGACAGCGCCAGATGCTCGCCTTCGCCTGCGCGCTCACGGCGCGGCCCAGGCTCCTCATCCTCGACGAGCCTTCGGCTGGGCTCTCCCCCATCCTGACGCGGGAAGTGTTCGAGCGGGTCGAGCGCGTGAACCGCACGGGCGTCAGCATCCTCATGATCGAGCAGAATGCGATCGAGGCGCTGCGCATCTCCCATCGCTGCATCGTGCTGAGCGGCGGGCGGGTGCGCGCCTGCGCGTCGGCGCAGGAGGTACTGGAGATGAAGGACCTGAACAGCCTTTATCTGGGTGATGCTTCAAACCGCATTTAACGGTGTCGTGACCGGCGTCATCATGGCGCTGCCGGCGCTCGCCGTGACGCTGCTCTTCGGCGTACTCAAGTTCCCGAACTTCGCGGTCGGGGCAATGATGACGGTGGCGGCCTACCTTGCATTCGCGCTCAACGCCCAGCTCGGCTGGCCGCTCGCCGCCGCCGCCGTGGCCGCGGCGCTCGCGATGGGGGCGCTCTGCGTCGGCATCGACCACCTGACCTTCAGGCCGCTGCGCGAGCGCGGCGCGATCACGCTGATGGTGGCCTCGCTTGGCCTGGGGTTCATCCTGGAGAACGTGGCGCGCTTCGCCTACGGCAATTCGGCGCGCAGCTTCGCCATCGAGCTCGCGCGGCCCTTCCGCGTCGCCGACGTGAGGATGAACTACGAGCAGATGATCACCATCGCGGTTTCGAGCGCCGCGATGATCGCGATGTACGTGCTGCTCACGCGCCTGCCGATGGGGCGCGCCATGCGTGCGGTCGCCGACAACCCCTCGCTCGCGCTGGTGCGCGGCATCGAGAGCCCGCGGGTCATCCGCTGGACCTGGTTCCTCGCCGGCATCCTGCTCGCGCTGGGCGGCGTGCTTATCGGAATGGACCGCGCGCTCGAGCCGCCAATGGGCTCGAACTACCTCATCAGCGTGTTCGCCGCCGCGATCTTTGGCGGCCTGGGCAGCCCGCTCGGCGCTTTCGTCGGGGCGCTCGTCATCGGGTTGGTGAGCGAGCTCTCGACGCTGGTCATGGCGCCGAACTACCGCATCGGCGTGCCGCTCGTCGCGATCGCGGTGATTCTCGTCTTTCGCCCGCAGGGGTTGTTCGGTCAGCCCTATATACGAAAATAAATCTCACATAAATCTCACATGATTTCGTTTTTGATTCTCATTGGAATCGTGATCTGTTTCTCCGCGATCCTCGCCCTCGCGCTGAACTTCCAGTGGGGTCTGGGCGGAATGGTCAATTTCGGCCTGACCGGGTTCTACGCGCTCGGCGCGTACGCTGCGGCGCTGCTGATGCTCAAGGCCGGCGCCAACACCTTCGTCGCCGCCGTGGGCGCGATGGCGGTGGTAGCCGCGGTCTGCGGGCTGGTCGCGTTCGTCACCCTGCGTGTCACCGAGGAGGACTACTTCGCCATCGTGACGCTCGGCGTGGGCGAGATGCTGCGCCTCGTCGCGCTCAACGAGGACTGGCTCACCAAGGGCGCGCTCGGCCTCACCGGCGTGCCGCGGCCCTTCGGCGCGGCGATCGCGCCCGAGTACTACCAGTACTTCCTGCTCGCGCTTGCGCTTGCGCTTCTTCTCGCCACGCTCTGGTTTCTCGACCGCCTGGCGCGCTCGCCCTTTGGGCGCCTGGTGCGCGCGGTGCGCGAGGACGACGTGGTCGCCGCGACGCTCGGCAAGAACGTGCTGTGGGCGCGGGTGCGCATCTTCGCCATCGGCGGCGGCATCATCGGCCTCGCCGGCTCGCTGCACGGCTTCTACTACCAGTACATCGACCCGACGCAGTTCAGCAACATCGTCCTCGCCTACGCCTTCATGGCGGTGATCGCTGGCGGGCGCGGCGCGCACCGCGGCGCGATCCTCGGCGCTGCCGCGGTGATGCTGCTGCTCGAGGGCTCGCGCTTCCTCAAGGACGTGATCCCGGCGCTCGACTCGGACCAGCTCGCCGCGATCCGCATCATCATCATCGGCGCGGGGCTCATCCTGCTGCTCATCTACCGGCCGCGGGGATTTTTCCGCGAGTACCGTCTTCGGGTCGACTTCAAGTAAAGGGGAGGAATCGATGGACCGCAAACGCCGCAGAATCATCCAGTCGCTCGGCGCCACTACCGCAGCAACGCTCGGCGCGCCCTATCTCAACCTCGCGCACGGACAGGGCGCGCCGATCCCGATCGGCGTGGCGCTGCCGCTCACAGGGAACGCGGGCGCCTACGGCCCGGACATGGCCGAAGCCGCGAAGCGCACCGCGGAGAAGATCAACTCCGGCGGCGGCATCCTCGGCGGGCGCAAGCTCGAGCTCCACATCGAGGACTCGGAGTCGAGCGCCGCCGTGGCCGCGAACCTCTCGCACAAGTTCATCAACGTGCACAAGGCGCAGTCTCTGCTCGGCTACTGGGGCACGCCGGAAGGCATGTCCTCGCGCCCGATCGCGGTACAGAACAAGGTGGTGCTGATGGTGTCGAGCGCGGCGAATGCGATCACCGAGGGCGACACGCAGGGCTACGTCTGGCGCTTCCAGATGAAGGCCACCGACTGGGGCACGGTGATCAGCCGCGCCGCCCTCAAGCTCGGGTTCAAGTCGGTCGGCATCCTGGGCCTGCAGAACGCCTTCGTGCTGCCGATCCAGAGAGTGTTCGAGGAGCAGATGAAGGCGAACGGCCGCAAGGTGCTCGACTCGCTCATCTACAACCCCGAGCAGCCCTCCTACCGCGCCGAGGTCGAGCGCGTCTTCGGCAAGAAGCCGGAGGCGGTGTACTGCTTCGGCCTGCTTCCCGACTTCGTCTCGATCATGAAGGAGGTGTACCGCGGCGGCTTCGACAGCAAGGTGGTGGCGCTCTCGATCATGGCCGACGCCGAAGGCAAGTTCGTGCAGGCGGTGGGCAACAAGGTCGCCGAAGGCATCCGCCACTTCCAGCCCATGCCCGACGTCGCCGCGCCAGGCTACAAGAAGTTCCTGAAGCTCATGGGCGCGCCGGCCGACCGGGTGTTCCTGTTCCCGCCCAACACCCACGACCAGATCGCGATCACCGCGCTTGCGATGGAGAAGGCGAAAAGCCCGATGGCGGCCGACTGGTCGAAGCAGATCATCGCCGTCGGCAACGGCCCCGGGCAGGAGGTCGACGACGTGGTCGAGGCGCTGAAGCTGGTGCGCGCCGGCAAGCCGGTCAACTTCCAGGGCGCCGGCTCGACCTGCGACTTCACCCCGAACGGCGATCAGCTCGGCCGCGGCATGGGCCAGTGGATCATCAGGAACGGCAAGAGCGAGTTCGTCGAGTACGCCAAGCCTTGAGTTCTTATTCGAAGAAGCGAGGCCTCAGCGTAGCGGGCAGATAGAGCGGGTGCGCCGGCTCGCCGTTGCCATTCAGCCGCAGCGCGTGCAGCGGGACCTTCTTTTCCCTGAGAAGTGAAATGACTTGGCTCGAGCGCTCAAGGTACGCGCCGTGATTTCCCCACGCGCAGACGACGAGCGCCGAGTGCTTGGCCGCACCCAGAATGGCGCAGTCGTTGCCGGTTCCAACCGGGTCCTTCGCCGCCTTCATGTCGTCCGGATCCGTGGCGCGCCAGCCGAAGAGGTTGGTGACGACGAGCGCGCCATACCCCCAGTGCTCGGCATAGACGCGCGCCCGCGTGCAGGACGGATCGAGCTTCACCTCGTCGGCGGTGCTGGGATTGAGCATCAGGAAATTTGCGGCCGGCCCGTCGCCCCATCTTCGCCACAGGAGATAGCGCCACTTTCTGCAGCGTGAAAAGCTTGCGCCGGAGGGCGTCAAGGCTTGGCCGGACGTGTTCGCGGACACGTTCCGTACTATAGGACATGACCCTGTTTCGTTACGGAAGCGGCAGGCTGACGGTAACGGTGGTGCCGAGCTCCCGTGTGCCGGCCACCCGGCATACGCCATTGTGCGTTTCGGCGCGCGCCCGGATTCCCGCGATTCCGCCCACGCTCGCGCCGGCGGCGGCGTCGGCGAGCCCGATGCCGTCGTCGCGCACCGCCATGGTGAGCTCGTGCGGCGTGATGGTGAGCGCGATCGCCACCCGGCTCGCGGCCGCGTGGCGCGCGACGTTGCTCAGTGCCTCGTTGTAGACCTCGAACATCGTGGTGGCGTAGTCCTCGGGCAGCTCGAAGCCTGCGGCGGCGTTCACCGTAAGCTCACAAGGGATTCCGGTGCACTTCTGGAACTGCTGCACGTGCCATTCGATGGTCGCCGCAAGACCGAGCGTGCCGAGGAGGATCGAGGCGAGCTCGGTGATTGTTTGCCGGGTCCACGCGCTCTCGCCGTGCAACCGGTCGCCTGCGCCGTTCACACGTCGGCTGTCGGCGTGGATGGCCGAGCGCAGCTGCATCGTGATCGATGTCAGGGCACCTTCGAGCTCGTCGTACATCGCGCGGCCAGGATGGTTGCGCATGCACTCCCCGGACGGATGACTTCCCGCCGATCATGCGCCCTGGCGCCGGTGCCGTTCCGTTCGCTGTCGCACATAAGCCTACGGGTCGATCTGGATCAGGCGCTCTCCGACGCGCCAGCTCGCGGGAAGCTGCTCGTCGAACACTCGACTCGAGCCGTCCCGCATGCGCACGGTATAACGATAGCTCGGGAGCGCGTGCGGATCGGCGATGGCCGGGGCGAGCCTGGTTTTAGACTCGATCCAGCCGCAATGAGCGCAGCGCGCGGCGCGCTCGGCCGGCGTCGGGGAGGCAAGCGCTTGCGTCTCTGCTCCGGTCCACGCGGGTACGGCGAGGAGGTAGGCCACGCCGCCCGCTGCCCCGACCAGGACCGCGACCATACTTCGAATGAGCCGCATCTCGTTCCGCACGGCGGGTTCGATTACTTGGCGAGCCTCGATCCGGAGATCTCGATGAACACGTGGCGGTCAGGCTGCATGCAGGCCACGTTCTTATGGATGTCGGCGTCCCTGCATTCGCCGGCGGCGGTGCTCGGCCGCGATTCGCCCCAGGCGCTGGTCCGAACGCGATCGGCCGCGACGCCTTTGCTCACCAGATAGGACTTCACCGCGCCCACGCGCTCCTCGGAAAGGATCAGGTTGGCGGCTTCGGACCCCCTGCGATCGGCATATCCGATTGCCATCACCGATTGCGTATCGAGGCCGCCGATCCTGCTGACGAACGCATCCAGCGTGTCACGGCCCGCGGGACTGAGGGCCGATTTGTCGGACTGGAACAGAATGTCGGCCTCGAACGCGACTTTCTCGTACGCCGGAGGCGGAGCTGCTGCAGCCACTACGGCTACCGGCGCCGGAACATTGGCATGGCAACCGCTTGTCCACATCGGGGCCGGGCCGTAAGCCGTGTGCCAGCACAGTCCGGTGGCGTTCATGACGGCCGCGCCGCGCGTGTCGAGGAGCAGACCCTTTTCGTTGATATCCCTGCCCTGGGCGTTGGCGGTTGCGGAAAACACTCCGAGCGCCACGGCGCAAGCGAGGGCGGCTTGTTTCCTGGTGAATGTGCTTCTCATGGTGTTCTCTCGACGACTTGCTTGCTGTGTCTCCAGAGGGGAATGCGCGAGTCGCGGTCCGTGGGAGCGCTTAGTCTGTAGCGGGCTCGCCGTCGAACACTCGATACGCGTTCTTACCGGCGTGCTTCGCCTCGTGCAAGGCGAGATCCGCGCTCCTGAGCAGGGTGGCCGTATCCCGGCCATGACTTGGGTAAATCCCGACCCCTGCGCTGATGGTTATCTTTACCGCGCGCTCGCCGACCTGGTAGTGTTTCGAGACGGTCTCGATCAGCTTCGACGCCACGCTCGCCGCGTCGGCCACGCCGTTCACTTGCCATAGGGCGATCACGAGCTCGTCGCCGCCCAGGCGCGCCACCGTGTACTTCTCATGGTGTTCTCTCGATGACTTGCTTGCTGTGTCTCAGTAGATGCTGAGGGGCACAGCGCATTGTCGGCGCGCAACTACGCGCCATCTGCCGGTTGACACACATAGCCGGGCGATTCCCGATCACCAGGCGCTGCACGGGAGGCCTACTTGTGGATGGCGTCGATCTTGTGCTGGCGGGCCAGCCATTCTGCAAGCCGCTTTTCATCGGCTCGCCTGGTGATGGCCTTGGCGCAGTGTGCGGTCAGCCTGCCCCATTGCGGTCCGGCGACCCCCTTGAGGTGCCTCCAGACGCCTTCGAGGCGATCGCGGTTCATTCGCCATTGTCGCTGCCGAGCGAGGTGCCATCCGTGCGTCAACGTACATACGCCGTTCCAATGGATCAGGACCAAAGGCCGCGCAGCCGCAGCGCGACGTCCACGGCGGCGGTTCCGCCCGCGTGCAGCCCCTCCTCCATGGTTTCGCCGTAGGCCACCGGCTCCAGGCATTGCATCACCGCGCGGGTGAGAAAGCGGCTCTTGGCGCCGTACACATGCCGGTCGCCCATGCGCGACTGCTGCGTCACGTAGTACTTGAGCGGCGCCATGAGGTGCAGGTCGGTCTTCGCGCGCGTCATGGCGACGTAGAGGAGGCGCCGCTCCTCCTCGACGAGTTCCGGCCGGCCGGTGGAGAACTCCGAAGGGAAGTTACCGTCGGCGACGTTGAGCAGGAACACCGCGTCCCACTCCTGGCCCTTCGCCGAATGGATGGTGGAGAGCACGAGGTAGTCCTCGTCGAGAGAGGGTGTGCCCGAGAGATCGCTCGTCGCGCTCGGCGGGTCGAGCGCCATCTCGGTGAGGAAGCTTTCCCTGGTCTGGAACGAGGCCGCGATTCTTTCCAGCTGGGCGAGGTCGCCGGCGCGCACCTGCGCCGCGTCGTAAATCCGCTCGAGGTGCGGCTGGTACCATTCGCGCGCGCGCTGGAGCTGTCCCTCCCAGGCCGCGCTTCCCAGGTATACCAGGAGGGCATCCAGCTCGGGCGAGCCGGTCTTCAGCCTGGTCCAGGAAAAGCCTCCAGCCTCGAACCCCGCGAAGATGCGCGCCGCGCCCGCGGGTCCCACGCCCGGCTCGAGCTGCAGCGTGCGGAACGCGGCCACGCGGTTCTTCGGGTTGTCCGCCCAGCGCAGCACGGCGAGAAGGTCCTTCACATGCGCCGCCTCCAGGAACTTCAGCCCGCCGTACTTCACGTACGGGATGTTCCGCCGAACCAGCTCGAGCTCGAGAACGTCGGAATGGTGTGAGCTGCGGAAGAGCACCGCCTGGCGCCGCAGCAGCACGCCGCGCTCGCGCGCCTCGAGCACCTGCTTCACCATGTACTGCGCCTGCGCCTCGTCGTCGGCGACGGTGACGTAGCGCGGCTTTGGTCCTCGAGCCTTTTTCGAGTGCAGATTTTTTCCGATGAGGACATTCGCCGCGTCGAGCACTGCCTGGGTCGAGCGATAGTTTTCCTCGAGCGTAACGGTCCGAGTGTTTTCGAATTGGCGCGGAAACCCGAGGATGTTCTCGACCGTGGCGGCGCGGAAGGAGTAGATCGCCTGCGCGTCGTCGCCGACTACCGTAAGGCCCTCGCCCGAGGGCCTCAGGCCCTTCAGGATCTCGGCCTGAAGCACGTTGGTGTCCTGGTATTCGTCGACCAGGATGTGGTCGAACTGCGCGCCGATCTCGGCCGCCAGCGCCGTGTCCGCGCTCATGGCGTGCCAGTAGAGCAGCAGGTCGTCGTAGTCCAGCGCGTGATTGGCCAGCTTTTTTTCAACGTAGTCCTTGAACAGGCCGTTCAGCGCGTCTTCCCACTCGGCGCACCAGGGGAACAGCGTCTGCAGCGTGTCCTTCAGCGGCCGCTGCGTGTTGACGCGGTGGGAGTAAATCGCGAGGCACGTGTCCTTGCGCGGGAAGCGCTTCTCGGCCTTGGACAGGCCGCGCTCATGGCGCACGAGGTCGATGAGGTCCGCTGCGTCACCGCGGTCGAGAACGCTGAAGCTCTCGTCGAGCCCGAGCCGGCGGCAATGGCGCCGGATGAGCCGGTTGGCGATCGAATGGAAAGTCCCCGACCAGGGGAGCCGTACGTCGTTCCGCAGCTCGCCGATGATGCGCTGCGCCCGCCGCGTCATCTCCAGCGCCGCGCGGCGCGTGAAGGTCAGCAGCAGGATCCGTTCGGGCTGCGCTCCCTGAAGGATCAGATGGGCCACCCGGTGTGCGAGGGTATTGGTCTTGCCGGTGCCCGCGCCTGCGATGACGAGCAGCGGCTGCGGCCCGGCCTGCACCGCTTCGCGCTGCCGCGTGTTGAGCTTTTCGAAGACCGCCGTGGCGCTCACGGCCGCCACTATAGGCCACTACTGTATAAACTGCCAGTATCGGGGGACGGTCTCAGCCGGCCGCGTCGAACAGGCGATACGCGTTCTTGCCGGATTGTTTCGCCTGGTGCAAAGCGAGATCCGCGCTCTTTAACAGGCTGGCGGCATCCGTGCCATGGGCCGGGTAAATCCCCACCCCCGCGCTGAGGGTGATCTTCACCGTGCGCCCCGCGATATCGTAGCGCCTTGACACCGCGTTGATCACTTTCGAGGTCACCCTGCCTGCGTCGCCGTCACCGACTTGCCACAGGCCGATCACGAATTCGTCCCCGCCCACGCGCGCCACCGTGTCTACCTCGCGCACCGCGGCCACGACCCGTTGGCCGACCTTCTTCAGCAGGCTGTCGCCGACATCGTGCCCCAGTACGTCGTTGACTTCCTTGAATCCGTCCAGGTCCAGATACACGACGGCCATCGCGCTGCTGTTGCGACGCGCATGGGCGATGGCGAGCGAGATCCTGTCGGTCAGGAGCTGCCTGTTCGCGAGCCCCGTCAGCGAGTCGTGCAGCGCCGCGGACTCGAGCTCGGCCTCCTTCTGCTTTCTGGCGGTGATGTCCTGCACGAGGGCGAAGATTCCGACGACTCGTTTCCAGTGATCGAGTTCGGGAACGTAGTCGATCTGCAGATGGTGGTCGCGGCCGTTTCGCGACGTGCGGCGCTCGAACACGACGCGTTCGCCGCGCAAGGCGGCTTCTATGTGGGGCCTTCTCCTTTCATACTCCTCGCTGCCCAGGGCGTCCTTCATGGTCCGGCCGCTCGCTTCGCCCGGCACCTGGCCGGATGGCTCCTCACCCGGCCGGTTGACGAAGCGAACAACCTGATCGGCGTCGAAATAGGAGATCAGCAGTCTTGCCGCGCCCAGCTCGGGCGCGGCGCGCTCTACCTTGCTGGCAGCGCCCGCGAACCCCACCAGGGCAGATTGACCGCGCCGAGAAAGCAGGAACGAGCTCATCGAGTACCGCGTAGCCCCTTGGCCGGACGCTACACTCCCCAGCGGTTGTGCAGCAGATTGCCGATGAAGAGGAACGCGGCAGCGATCGCGGCGGCAAAGACCACCGCGGGCAGGCCCACATCGCCGGGCGTCGTCGCCACGGTGAACATCGGCGCGACCAGGTTTCCGCCAACCACTCCGCCGACGGCGCCTATGACGATCGAGACCATCTTGCCCCGGGCTTCATTGAAACCCAGGACCGAATAGCCAACCCAGCCGACCATGGCCCCGCACAGCATCCATGTGGCGATGTCCATAAAGTGCACCTCGAGGAAAGGCGATGCAAAAACAGACCTTACGTCGCCCGTCTGGGTCGCTCCGTTCGGTGCCGCACTTTGGAGCTTCAATTCGGCGACTAGAAGCGGCACCGTACACTCGGCCGGCCGGTCTGTCCGATTTCGAACGCAGCAGGTGCGGCGAGCGCCCGCTATGCGCTCCAGCGCACGGTCAAGCGGGTCTTCGCGTGGGATCTTCGCCCTTGTGAGGAACGTCGCCACCAAGGACCGCCGCGCACGCAATTCGCTGAAGGCCGACGCGTTGCAGGATGCCGTGCTGAACAGCGAGGCCATTTCGAGCATCGCCACCGACGAAAGAGGCGTCATCCAGATCTTCAGCGCGGGCGCAGAGCGCATGCTGGGCTACACCGAGGCCGAGGTGGCGGGAAAGCGCACGCCGGCGGATTTTTTCGATCCGCTGGAAGCGATCGAGCGGGCAAGGGCTCTGAGCCTCGAGTTCGCGAGCGCCATCGCTCCGGGCTTCGAAGCCCTGGCTTTCAAGGCCTCGCGCGGCATCGACGACCAGCACGAGCTGACCTGGATCCGCAAGGATGGCAGCCGGCTTTTCGCGGTCGTATCCGTCAGCGCGCTGTGCGATGCCAAAGGCGAAGTCATCGGCTACCTCCTGATTGCGACCGACAATACCGCGCAGGCAAGCTTCCGCCGCATGGTGGAAAGCGTGACCGACTGCGGGATCGTCCAGCTCGACGCCCAGGGACGGGTGCTGAGCTGGAACGCCGGGGCGCAAATCATCGACGGCTACAGCGCGCGGGAAATCGTCGGGCAGCCTTTCTCCTGTTTCTACTCGGCTGCAGAGGTGAAACACGGCGCGCCGCAGCGCGATCTCGATGCAGCCGCCGCCGCGGGACGGCACGAAACGCGGGGCGCGCGGACGCGCAAGGACGGCTCGATGTACCGGGCGAGCATCGTGCTGACGCCGATCCACGATCAGGCCGGGGTGTTGCGCGGCTTTGCGAGGCTGACCCGCGATGTCTCCGAGGTCAGGCCAGCCGGGAAAGCCCAACCTGGCTTGCAGCCGCCGGCGGCCATCGGCGCGCCGCGCCGCAGGCTCCTCTATGTCGAAGACCACCCCCCGAGCTTCGGGCTCGTCGAGCAGCTCATCGCACGCCGCACGGACCTCGTGCTGCTGCGAGCAGCGAACGCGGACCTCGGAATCGAGCTGGCGCGCAGCGCGCAGCCCGACGCGATCCTGCTCAACATCGACCTGCCCGGCATCAGCGCCCTCGAGTTCATGAACCGGCTGGGCGCGGATCCGGTTACGCAGAATACGCCCCTCCTGGCGCTCGGCGCCGACGCTGCGCCCGAGGCCACCGCGAAGGCGCTCGAGGCGGGATTCTTCCACTACCTGACCAAGCCGCTGAAGCCCGAGCCGTTCATGGAAACCCTGGGCCACGCGCTGGAATTTGCCGCGTTGGAGCGCGCCGAGCAGGACAACCGCGCCTTCACTTCGGCCCACAGCCACTAAAGGAATCATCAATGAAAATCCGTCCGTTACACGACCGCGTAATCGTCAAGCGCCTCGACGAGGAAAAGAAAACCGCCTCCGGTATCGTCATCCCGGACACCGCAGCGGAGAAGCCCGATCAGGGCGAGGTGCTGTCCGTCGGCAAGGGGAAGACCAATGACGAAGGCAATCTCGTGCCGCTCGACGTCAGGGTCGGCGATCGGGTGCTGTTCGCAAAATTCTCCGGGCAGACGGTCACGCTGAAGGGCGATGAGCTGCTCGTCATGCGCGAGGAAGACATCCTCGGCGTAGTGGAGGGCCAGCCATGACTGCCAAAGACGTACGTTTCCATGAAGACGCCAGGACCAGGATGGTCCATGGCCTGAATATCCTGGCCGACGCGGTCAGGATCACGCTGGGCCCGCGCGGCCGCAACGTCGTGCTGGAGCGCTCGTTCGGCGCCCCGACCATCACCAAGGATGGCGTGTCGGTCGCCAAGGAGATCGAGCTCAAGGACAAGTTCGAGAACATGGGCGCGCAGATGGTGAAGGAAGTCGCCTCCAAGACCTCGGATGTCGCCGGCGACGGCACCACCACCGCGACGGTGCTCGCCCAGGCGATCGTGCGCGAGGGCATGAAGTACGTCGCCTCGGGAATGAACCCGATGGACCTCAAGCGCGGCATCGACCAGGCGGTGGCCACGGTGGTCGCGGAGCTGAAGAAGATCTCCCGGCCTTGCGGCTCCTCCAAGGAGGTCGCGCAGGTCGGGTCCATCTCGGCGAACCTCGACACCGAAGTCGGCAGGATCATCGCCGAGGCCATGGAAAAAGTCGGCAAGGAGGGTGTGATCACCGTCGAGGACGGCAAGTCGCTCGATAACGAGCTCGAGCTGGTCGAGGGCATGCAATTCGACCGCGGGTATCTCTCGCCCTACTTCATCAACAATGCGGAAAAGCAGAGCGCGCTGCTCGAAGACGCCTATGTCCTGCTGTACGACAAGAAAATCAGCTCGATCCGCGAGCTGCTGCCGCTGCTCGAGCAGGTCGCCAAGGCAGGCAAGGCGCTGCTCATCGTCGCCGAGGACGTCGAGGGCGAGGCGCTCGCCACGCTGGTAGTGAACAACATCCGCGGCATCCTCAAGACCCTTGCGGTCAAGGCGCCGGGATTCGGCGACCGGCGCAAGGCGATGCTCGAGGACATCGCGGTGCTCACCAGCGGCACGGTGATCTCGGAGGAGCTGGGCCTGAAGCTCGAGAAGGCGACGCTCAAGGACCTCGGGCGCGTCAAGAAGGTGGAGAGCACCAAGGAAAACACGACCCTGATCGACGGCGCGGGCGACGCGAAGCAGATCGAGAGCCGCGTGCAGCAGCTCCGCTTGCAGATCGAAGAGGTGACCAGCGATTACGACAAGGAAAAGCTGCAGGAGCGTCTGGCGAAGCTGGCCGGCGGCGTGGCGCTGATCAAGGTGGGGGCCGCGACCGAGATCGAGATGAAGGAAAGGAAGGCGCGGGTGGAAGACGCGCTGCACGCGACGCGCGCCGCGGTCGAGGAGGGCATCGTCCCGGGCGGCGGCGTGGCTTACCTGCGCGCGCGCGCCGGGCTGAAGAATCTCAAGGGCGCCAACCACGATCAGGACGCGGGCATCCGGATCGTGCTCAGGGCGCTGGAAGAGCTGCTGCGCCAGATCGTGGCCAACAGCGGCGCAGAGCCTTCGGTCGTGCTCAACAAGGTGGTCGAGGGGAAGGACAGCTTCGGCTACAACGCACAGACCGCCGAGTTCGGCGATCTGGTGCAGATGGGCGTCATCGATCCGACCAAGGTGGTGCGCTTCGCATTGCAGAACGCGGCCTCGGTCGCGGGCCTGGTGCTGACCACCGCCGCCATGGTCGCCGAGCGCATCGAGGAGGACAAGACAGCCGGCGGCATGGGCGGCATGCCGGACATGGGCGGCATG
>DASYPG010000562.1:0-6228 GCA_036006885.1 Burkholderiales bacterium
GCCGCTGCTCGCCGCCTTCGCCCTCGGCGCGGCGGTTGTGGTCTCGGTGCTGCTGGTGCGCGCGCCGCAGCGGCGCATGCTGTGCGCCGGCCTCGCGCTGATCCTCGGCGGTGCGCTCGGCAACCTCGTCGACCGCCTGCGCTTCGGCCACGTGGTCGATTTTCTCGACTTCCACGCGGCCGGCTGGCACTGGCCGGCGTTCAACGTCGCCGACTCGGCGATCACGATCGGTGCGGCGCTGCTGATCCTGGACGGCTTCCGGCGTCATGAAGGGCGAGCTGGCGCTTCTTCTTAAGGCGCTCGCTTTTGCGGCCCACAAGCACCGCGACCAGCGGCGCAAGGATGCCCAGGCTTCGCCCTACATCAACCACCCCATCGCGCTCGCCGATGTCCTGGTGAACGAGGCGGGGGTGACCGATGTCGAAGTACTCTGCGCGGCGCTGCTTCACGACACCATCGAGGATACCGAGACGACGCCGGAGGAGCTGGAGCGCGAGTTTGGCCGCGAAATCGCCGAGATCGTGATCGAGCTGACCGACAACAAGATGCTCAGGAAGCGCACCCGAAAGCGCATGCAGATCGCGCACGCGGCAAGCGCCAGCCGGCAGGCGAAGCTGGTGAAGCTCGCGGACAAGATCTGCAACCTGCGCGACATCACCGCGAGGCCCCCGGCGAACTGGGACCTCGGGCGGCGACGCGAATACTTCGACTGGGCGAAGAGCGTGGTCGATCGCCTGCGCGGCGCCGATCCGCGGCTCGAAGCGGCGTTTGACCGCGCTTATGCGCAGAGACCCGAATGAGCGAGAATGAAGCCATGGAAGTGATGCTTGCCAGCCCGCGCGGGTTCTGCGCCGGCGTCGAGCGCGCGATCGAGATCGTCGAGCGCGCGCTCGAGCTGCGCGGGCCGCCGATCTACGTGCGCCACGAGATCGTGCACAACAAGTACGTGGTCGAGAACCTGCGCGCGAAGGGCGCGGTGTTCGTCGAGGAGCTCGACGAGGTGCCCGCCGGCGCCACGGTGATCTTCAGCGCGCACGGCGTCGCGAAGTCGGTGCGCTCGCAGGCCGAGCGGCGCGGCCTCAAGGTGTTCGACGCCACCTGCCCGCTCGTCACCAAGGTGCACGTCGAAGTGACCAAGATGCTGCGCGAGGGCTACGAGATCGTGATGATCGGCCACCGCGGCCACCCGGAGGCCGAAGGCACGATGGGGCAGGCCGGCGGCGGCATGCATCTCGTCGAGACGCTCGAGGACGTCGCCGCGCTGCGGCCGGCTTCCGACAGGCTCTCGTACGTAACGCAGACCACGCTCTCGGTCGACGATGCGGCCGCGGTCATCGCCGCGCTCAAGGCGCGCTTTCCGCGCATCGTCGGGCCGAAGAAGGACGATATCTGCTACGCCACGCAGAACCGCCAGGACGCGGTCAAGTTCATGGCGCCGCAGTGCGACGTGGTGATCGTGGTCGGCTCGCCCAACAGCTCGAACTCGAACCGGCTGCGCGAGGTGTCCGAGAACATGGGCGTGCCGGCGTACCTGGTGGACAACGCCTCCGATTTGCGCCCCGAATGGATCGCGGGCAAGCGCCGCGTCGGTATCACCGCCGGCGCTTCCGCGCCCGAGGTGCTGGTGGAAGAGCTGATCGCGCGCCTCAAGACCCTGGGCGCGAAAAGCGTGCGCCCGCTCGAAGGAATCTCCGAGAACGTGGTCTTCACGCTGCCGCGCGGGCTTGCGCCGCGCGGCTAGCCGGCCCGCTCAGCAGTCCTTGCCGGTGCTCTGCCAGGTGCCGTTCGGGCCGCACTCCATGAACTTGCCTTGCAGGCACAGCACCGTGCCGGAGGGCAGCATGCGGCCGTCCAGCTCGCACTTCGCAAAAGTGCGGCTTTGTGCGACGAGCCAGGGCAGCGGCTTGGGCTCGGCGGGGGCATTGCTCCACGCGGCGAGCGGCAGAAGGGCGGCGCACAGCAGTCGGATCGTTTTCATCTTGCTCTCCTTGTCTTGATCCCGATGCGGTCGGGAGCATCGTAGGCGTTGGGGTTTTCCGGCGCGGCCGCGATCACGTCCGGCTGCCGCACCGGAACGGGGAAAGGCTCGCCGAACCGCACCACGAGCGCGAGCTCGCTTCTCACGGCGGCGCCGTTCTTGTAGCCCGGTCTGAAGCGCGCCTCCTTGAAGGCCTGAACGGTGGCCTCCTCGAACTCGCCCGGGGGCTCGGCCTCGGTGACGTCGACGGCGTCCACCGAACCTTCCTGGTTGATGTAGAGACGAATCTTCACGCGACCGGTGGCGGGCGCGCCGACGGGAAAGCCGGGCTGGATGTATGCGAGCGGCAGCGGGCGCTCGGTGAGCTCCGAGGCGGGGTAGTAATGCGGCTTGGGTAAGGCGGCGCCGCGGCTTGTCCCACTCTGCTTCCCATGAGGGAAGGCCGCGGCCGGCTTGGTCGAGGTCCCCGCCGGCTGCACCGCGCGCAGGGTGGCGAGAAAGCCCCCCGGCCTGGAAGCCGCGAGGCCGCTATCGGGCGAGCTCCCTCCCGCCGCCACCGCCAGCGCCGCGACGAGCCCGGCGTGGATCGCGAGCGAGGCGGCGAAGGCGGCGGGGAGCCGGGCTCCCGGGAGCGGGAGCGTCATTGGTCGACGATCAGCTCCCGCCATGTCACACGGTGTCCCGCGAAAGCAGGCGAGGCAATCGGCGCGGGCTGCTTTTTCGCCTGTCCGGTGTTGTCGATGGCGAGGATGATGCAATTGCCGGCGGCGTTGCAGAGGAAGCTCTGGCCGACGAGGAGCGAGCCGTTGTTTTTGGTGCTCGCGTGGTCATTGCCCGGCGCCGGCACGACGCCGCCGGTCGCGACGTCGAAAAAGTTGAACCAGGCATAGCCGCCCGCAGTGCAGGTATCGCTCGTCGGCACGTTCGACGGGATCGACAGAAGCCCGAGCTGCACCAGCGGATCGATGTTGACGCGCTCGCCGGGATCGGGCAGGTCGACCAGCCAGCCATGCTGGGTCGCCCAGTTGGTCGGCGCCGTGACGGGCGTCAGGGTGCGCTGGTCTAGACCGGGTCCCGTGACGAGGGTGCGCACCACGATGTCCGATGCATTGCGCACGTCCGCGATGACCGGGCCCGCGCCGGTGACGGTGATGTCGTCGGCGAGCGCGTAGACCGTCTGCGTCTGGAAAGGCGGCGTGCGGTCGGCCTGCTCGAGGAACTTGCCGGTGCCGAACGCGATCACGCGCTTGAAGTTCACGGTGGTGAGCTCGAGCGCGACCGTGATCGCCTGCGGGTTGCCGGCGGGGTCCGTCGCCTGTCCCACCTTGGTCGCGGTCAAATACCCGGTCTTGCTTGAATCGAGCTGGAAGCGCCACACGTTGCCGTCCAGGTCGCCGCCGTACACGGCGAGCGCCTTGTTGTTCAAGGAGGCATCGTCGGCCCAGGCCGAGATCTTGCCCAGGCCGCTCGGCGAGGCAGCCGTGCCGGAGCCGGTGCTGATGCGCTTCAGGATCGTTCCGGTCACCGCGTCGAGGATGTAGAGATAGCCCCGCCCGTCGCCGCCGGTGCCCGCGTTGTTGTAGCCGGAGCTCACCAGCACGACCCACTTGCCGTCGCTGGTGCGCTTCGTGGCGATCGGATACCCGTAGCTCAGCCCCAGGTTGCAGTCCATGGTCTTGTCCTGCACGTCGATCTGGGGGTCGGTATAGCAGGGCGCGTTCACCGGCGGGTTGGCCGAATAATCCTTGTTGGTGAACTCCCACAGCGCTTTCGGCGCGAGCGGATTGGTGACGTCCAGGGCGTAGTAGCCCGCGCCGCCGGCATTCAGGCCGCCAATCAGGATTGTGCGCCAGTCGTCCTGGCCGGCGCAGGGCGTCGAGATGCAGATGTCGAAGAGACGCGGCGAGCCGTCGGTGTAGTACTTGTGGTTCGAGCCGGACGCCGCGAGGCGGTAGAGCTCCGGCATCACCATCCTGGGGATGTACGCCCAGCGCTCGACGCCGTTGCCGGCATTGTTGCCCGAGAACGTGTCATCGTTGGTCGTAAGCGTCGAGATCCCGGCGGTCTGGACGTACGGGTTGTTGTTCAAGTCGGTCTCGAAGGCGTGCAGCATGCCGTCGTTGCCGCCGGCGTAGACCGTGCCGCGGCGCGGGAGGGTCGGGCTTGGGAACTGCGCCGGGTTACAGGCCGTGCCGGTGCCCGCGGTGCAGTCTTTGAACTTCTGATAGCCCGGATCGGTCGTCTCCTGATAGTTGAAGGTCGCCTTGCGCGCGTATGCCGGCTGCGCGTTCACCAGGTCGCCGAGCCGGCTGACGCGGGCGCGGTAGAGGTCGGTCGCAAGGCTCTGGTTGGTGTCCTCGTTCGACGTGTCGCCGCGCAGGTAATCCACCAGGTTCCTGCTGGTCGCCGCCGGGGTCTGGACCAACGGGCTCCACCCGTTGAGCGCCTGAAGCGGGAAAGGATTGAACCAGGTGGCCTCGTTCGCGGTGTTGAGCCCCGGACCATCCGCGCATGCTGCGCCGCCGGTGCCGGGCCAGCAGAAGCTCTTGAGCCTGTTGCCCACCGCGTCGCTCGGGTCGTACGTGTAGATCCTCCGGTTGGTGTAGGCATTGCTGTCGAGCAGGGTCGCGGCCGACCACAGGTCGACGTTGGACAGGTCCAGGGTCGAGACGTCGATCGTCCTCGCCACCAGCTCGCCGTTCCAGGTCTGGGTCTGGTAGCTCGCGAGGAACGCGAACTGGTCGCCCGAGACCGGCTGCAGGTTCGAGGTCGCCGCGGCGGCGCCCGCGCCCTTGCGCGCGAGGAGCTGGTTCAGGGTATCGGTCAGGCCCTGGGAAAGCTCTTCCGGGTTCCTGGCGCTGAAGAACACGCCGCGCCCGTTTACGGCCGCGTGCCACAGGTCGTCGAGCGCGGAAGGCGAATCGGCCGCCGGCACGGGCCATTTCTTGGTGCCCTGCTTGATGTCGAAGAAGTCGCCGCTGGTGGAGTCCTCGTAGTCGGGCCGGAAGCTGAGCTGGCCGTCGAGTCCCAGCCCGATCGTAAAGGTGACCATGTGCTGGAAGCTCGCCTTGTCCTTGGCCGTGGTCGGGACGTTGTTGGTGGCGAAGGGCCCGGTGGTGCGCAGATCGTTCTGGTAGTAGTACATCGCAACGTCCGCGAGCGTATTCGTGGCCACGGGCGTGCCGCCGTCGTACGCGCCGAACGCCTGCGTCGAGAAGCCCGCGTTCACGTTGTCCTGGTTGTCCATCGCGCTGCCGTCCGTCTTCTGCCCGCCGGCGCCGTTCCAGTAGCCGTCGGTGGCCATGATCGCGAAGTTCGGCTGGCAGGAGGCGATCATCGGCTCGTCGTTCGCGGCGCTGAGGCCGGTGGTGAGTCCGCTGCCGAACGAGCCGGCGAACATCCGCCCGACGCGCGAGAGCGCCTCGCGCAGCGGCGTCCTGCCGAGCGCCTGGATGCTGTAGACCTTCGCATACCAGGCCGGCTTCTGGGTGGCGTCGAAAGTGGCGATCTTCAGGTACTTGGCTGCAACCACGGCGCTGCCCGAGGTGGAGCCGGTGCCGCAGGAGCCGCTGATCGGGCAGATGGTGATGAAGCCCACCCGGTAGGTGTCGCCGATCGGGACGAAGGCGCGCCCCACCGACGTCTTCGCCATCTGCAGGCGCGTGCGGTAATAGGCGTACCAGTTGGCGAAGTTGGTTATTTCCTCGACGTAGGTGCAGGTCGCGCCCTGGCAGTCGAGTCGGTTGCCGGCCTTGGAATAGGAGTTGTTGGCCGGCACGATGTCGGTGCGCGAGAAGGAGCCGACCCCGATGCGCCTGGAGATGGTGCCGGTCACGGCGTCACGGCCTCCCGACATGTTGCTCACCGTGGTGGCGATCGCGGCGATCGACACGCCGTTCTGGACGCTCCCCATCGCGCCGACGACGAAGTTGGTCAGCGTGCCGCTGCCGCCGCGCGACACGGCCTGGCTGTTCGGGGTGGCGCCCATGGCGACCGGCGCCGCAAACCGTACGTCGCTGCCGGAAATCGTCGCCGTCACCTGGTAGCCCGGCGCGATGGTCTGGGCGCAGGTGTTGACCCGGCTCACCAGCGCCTGCTGGAACGAGGCGACTTTGGCGCCTGAATTGGTGCCGAGGGCGGCGATGATCTGCCCGGTCGTGTCCACGGTGACGTTGTTGCCGAAGCTGAGGACCGTGGCCGACGGGCAGAGGAGGTTGGTGCCATTGATCGTCACAGTGGAAATCGTCTGC
>DASYPG010000563.1:0-3992 GCA_036006885.1 Burkholderiales bacterium
GAGATGCCGAGGTGCCCGTCGTCGGAGTAGAGCAGGGTCGCGAGGCTCTTCACTCCGCGGATCGCGACGCGGCTTTCCACGTCGTTCACGGCATCCACGGCCGCTGCGCACAGCCCGTGCGTGCGCGCGAGCGCGTCGGCATTACCCGTCCCGCCGTGCTCCTGAATGAACAGGGCAAGCAAAGCCGCGTGGATCGCGTACGCCTTATCTAGATCGTGAATGGCCATGACCAAGCGCGAGACAGTACACGTAAAGCTTGCTCTGGTCTAAATGAAACGACAACCTCGGCCGCTCCTGTAGCGGGGTCTCTACAGGCCTGTAGGTTTTGCCGCAGGTCTTATGGTCAGGGAAGGAGAAGCCAGGCCGACGTAGGTCGGCGCATTTATCTATCTATCCGTGTTTCCATGGGCCGAAACCGAATCGAGTGCCCGCAGCCTCCCGACGGCGACGGTGCCAACAATTCTGGCTCGCAAAAAAAAGCGGGGAGCAGTTTGCTCCCCGCTTTTTTGTTCTTCGACTTACTTAGTACTTCGACGACTTGCCGCTCGAGCCGGTCGAGCCGCTCGAGGAGTCACCCGCAGCCGGGCCGGCGGCGCCGCCGCCTTGCGACTTGGGCTCCGCGGTCCGTTCGGAGGACGAGGAGGGCGACGAAGCGCCGCTCGAGGCCGACGGGCTGCTCGCGCTGGTGCTCGGCGAGCTCGCGCTGGAAGGCGACGAGGAGCTCGCGCCGCTCGACGAACTCGTGGAGCCCGTCGAGGCGGAGCCGGAGCTCTCGCTGACGCCCAGGGCCGCCAGCGTCTGCTGGTCAAGCTTGCCCGAGCCCTGGATTCCCTTGGACTGCTGGAACTCCTTCACCGCGGACTGGGTCTTCGGACCCAGCTTGCCGTCGGCTTGACCGGCGTTCATGCCGGCCGCGCTCAGCTTCTCCTGAGCCTGCTTCACCACATCGGGGCTTTGGCTGCTCTGAGCCTGAGTCTGGTCGCTTTGCCCCTGCGATTGTTTCTGGTTGCCTGCGGCGATCGCGCTGAACGAGACCGCGGTTGCGCTTGCGAGTAGCAAATAGGAAAGCTTCTTGACCATAATCTCCTTTCCATGGGTGAGGTTTCAGGACCCCTCTTTTGGGGGGTTGAACCCCATTGCCGCAAGGCGCGTGCCGTCCAATCCGGCGCTCGCCGCGCGGGAACGGGCGTTGCAGCTTGCGCCTCATGATGACCAAGGAAAATTTAGGGCGCTGGATCGTGGTCGGCTTCCTGAGCGGCGCGCTGTCCGTGCTCCTGTGCCACCAGGTGATCGCCGCGCTGCTTCACGCGATTGGGATCACTCCCCGCGTTCCGTATTCGATGCAACCCACGCAGCCGCTGGGTGTCGCGCAGGTCTGGTCGCTCGTGTTCTGGGGCGGGGTCTGGGGCGTGGTGCTCGCCGTGGCGTTGCGCAGGCTGGCCGACGGCGCGCTCGTGATCGCGGCGGCGATCTTCGGTGCGCTCTTCCCCTCGCTCGTCGCCTGGACCCTGGTCGCCTCGATGAAAGGGCAGCCGCTCTTCGCCGGCGGTGCGCCGAAGGCGATCATGGTAGGCCTGCTCGTCAACGCGGCATGGGGCCTGGGCACCGGTACGGGGCTTGCGCTCTTCGGCCGGCGCCGCTGGAAAATGCGCGTCGCTTAGGCTGTAAGAAGTTCCGCTCGTTGCATGATGTGCAGCGAGTCAGGAAAGCGGCGTTTGCTGGTGGAAGGCGAGCTTCCATCCTCTCCCATCGTGGACGTAAGCGCTGCTTGCGCGTGCGCGATACGGCTTGGGCTCGCCCGCGCGACGCGCCGTTGCCTTGTAGGTCACCAATGCGGCGCCGTTCGAGAGCTCCATGACCCGATGCTCCTCGAGCGCGACATCGGTCCAGGGCGACGCGCCCGCGACCGCGGACAGGATTTCGTCCTTCACCTGCACGCCCGCCGGATCCGGAAATACCATGAGGGCCGCGTCGGCGAGATTGCGCTGATAGTAGTCTGTGCTCTTGAGCCAGAGCTGCTCTTCGAGGGAGAACAGCAGATCTTCCAGCCGTTGGGGCATGGTCAACCTCCAAAGAGGGGTTGACCGCGCGCATCGCAGGAAAATCCCGTGGCGATTCCTTACTTTGCGCTGACGGCGCGGCTGGCAATAGTCATTCCGGATGCAGGCCGTACGGCACTCCCTTAATCCGGCCTGGGGAGAATGCACCCCGGAGAGGCGAAGTGGCAGAGGGGTCATGCTGCGGTTTGCAACGCCGTCGACGTTGGTTCGAGTCCAACCTTCGCCTCCAACCGGCTTTCCCCGCGGGGGTCAGCCGAGGTTGAGCGCGAGGCGGATCCGGTTTCTGCCGTAGAGGTAGGCGTATTCGCGCGAGGTGGCGAGCTGGCGCGTGAGGAGTACGCCCAGGCCGCCGATCTTACGCATTTTGACGGTTGTGTCCGGCGGCGCGTCGGGCGGAGTGCCGTAGGGGTTGAAGGGCGGCGCCGCGTCCTCGTAGGTAAGGCTCACGTTGGCGCCCGCGATGCTCAGCGTCACCCAGACCGGCGAATCGCTGTCGCCGCGGTGCCCGTGGCGCACGGTGTTCGTGAACAATTCCTCAAGCACGAGGTTCAGGCGCAGGCACTGGTCGTGGCCGAGCGCCGCATCCCCGCAGAAGCTCTCGAGGAATTCACGCAGCGCGCGCAGCCGGTCGAGCCGGGCGAGGAACATGGCGGTTCGTGAGAGCGCGGGCATTGTGCACGCTTGCGTGTTGACCCCCATTATAGAATCTGCCGTAACGGGACCCGTGATGGGACCCGATGAGACCTGAGGGGAGGCTCCGATGCGCTGGATACTAGCGGTGGTCGCCGTGACTTTCGGGTTTGCGGCGTACGCGCAGGACGTTGGGCAGATCAAGAACGCCAAAGGCACGGTGCACGTCGAGCGCGAAGGCAAGCGCATTCCCGCCACGGCGGGGATGCCGGTGCGCAGCGCCGATACGCTGGTGACCGGCGCCGACGGCGCGGTGGGGGTGACCTTCCTCGACAACACCATGGTTTCGGCGGGGCCCTCGACCGTGTTCTCGATCGAGAGCTACCGGTTCGACAGCACGACGCACGACGGGCAGTTCGACGCCTCGCTCAAGAAGGGCTCGCTCGCCGTGGTGTCGGGCAAGATGGTCAAGCAGACGCCCGGATCGATGCGCGTGCGCACTCCCTCGAGCGTGATGGGCGTGCGCGGAACCGAGTTCCTCGTGCGCGTCGACTGACGTGGCGGTTGCGCTGCTCGGCGCCGCCCTGGCGCTGGTCCTGCTTTTTCCAGCGACGAAGGAAATGGTGGTGGTCGTACCGAGCGCGGACGGGCACGTCGGAATGGTGGTGGTCGAGCACGGCGACGACCGCGTCGTCCTGAACGAAGCCTACGCCACCAGCCGTATCACCTCCGGCGGCGAGATCCGGCTCGAGAAGCTGGAACCGAAGCAAATCCAGTCCCCATCCCTCGAGTCGCCGTCCGCCAAGGGCGCGTCGGCGCCGCAGCCCGCGCTCGAGCGCGTGGCCGCGACGCTGCCCATGTTCCACGATGCCATCGCGGCGCTGCCGCCGCGGCCGGTC
Source organism: Burkholderiales bacterium (assembly GCA_036006885.1). GTDB lineage: Bacteria > Pseudomonadota > Gammaproteobacteria > Burkholderiales > SG8-39 > SCGC-AG-212-J23. The sequence goes on from DASYPG010000563.1 coordinate 3,590, forward strand.
TCGTTCCTCCTGTACTTCGTCACCGGCACCGACGCGCTCACCGACGCCTCCAAGCTCGAGCTCGAGCGCATGCTCGAGGAGCTGCGCCGCCGCGAGGTCGGCGACATCGTGGTGATCGGGCATACCGACCGGGTCGGCAATGCAGAGGCGAACGACGAGCTCTCGCTGCAGCGCGCCGAGCGCTTGAAGGCCGAGTTCGTGGCCCAGGGCATCGCTCCGGCTGAGCGCATCCGCGCCGCAGGGCGCGGCGAGCGCGAGCCGATCGTGCCGACCGAGAACGACGTCGACGAGCCGCTCAACCGGCGCGTCGAGATCAACGTCCGCTAAGTGCGCGCGCGCCTCTCCGCGCGCTAGCCTCAGTTCCAGCGCAGCGCCAGCAGCGTCAGGTCGTCGGAGGCCGCCG
>DASYPG010000564.1:0-7629 GCA_036006885.1 Burkholderiales bacterium
CGTCCGTTCGCGCTTCGACGGTAACTACATACGCCATTCGGTCACTACCCCCCAAGGCAGAGCGCCTTTCGTCCCGGTCTATACTCTAGCGGCGAACCGCAGGCAGCGGTATCCCCCTAAGTAGTCATGCGAAACCTGGCCCTGGCGGCGTTCCTGATCGCCCTCGCCGCGTGCGGCGAGGGCCGCAAGATGGCGGCCGAGACCGCCAAGGCACCGGCGCCTCTGCCCCAATGCACCGCCGCGGGTCCGCTCGCCTGCCAGCTCGCGCCCGTCGACTCGCTCGACGGGGCATGCGCGCAGTTGCGCGAATGCCTGTCGGGCAGCGCCCGCGACCAGGACAACGCGCTCCAGATCACGAGCTGCAACCGGCCCTCCGCGCAGGCACCGCTTGCGAGCTCAGCGGCGCCGATCGAGGCGCTGGCGGTGGTCGCCGTGGACTTGCAGCAAGGCAGCACCCCGTCGCATGCCGCCTACGTCATCGCGAAGGACGCGCACGGCTGGTGTCCGTCGGTGGAGCTGCTCGAGCCCCTGTGGCGCCATGGCGGCCAGTGCGAGGCGACGGTGCGCATCGGAGCCGAGAACAGCGGCGCCGCGGTGCGCGCGGAGCGCACCTGCCACATGCCGCTCGACCGAGTCGAGCGGGACGCGGGAGCCTCCGATATCGCCGAGCGCGAGTGCGTGGAGGCGCACTACACCATAGGCGGCGGCGCGCTCAGGCAGGCGTCGCGCCAGCGCGCCGACGGCGCCTGCAAGCCGGGCTGACGAACCACTGACTCGGCCCGGAAGTCCTGATAGAGTGGGTCCGCCGCCTGCGTTCCGAGGGGGAAGCAGGTCATGGCCGGTTTCATCGAAACCCGAGGGGGACCATTCATGCTGGTGCTCGAACCGCGTCAGCTCGACGCCATCGAGCGGCACATGGCCGAGGTGGTGCGGGATCGCCTGGAGCGCGTGATCGCGAGGACGTTTCCCGAGCTGAAAAGCTCGGCCGGCGGCCAGCAGGCGCAGGCCGCGCAGCTCGGCACGATCGTGCAACGCGGCATCGACAGCGCGACGAAGTACGGCCTCGAGGACACGTCCGACCTGGCGGCGTTCATCGCGCTGGGGCTGGCGTGGCGCATGCTCCCGCGCGACACGCCCACCGAGTGGATCCGGAGCTGGCTTGAAAGGGCCGACACGGAGGGACCGACCAAGCTCGCCATCATCGAGGCGCAGCTCGCCGAAGCGGCCCCGAACCCCGCGCTGTCGACAGTGGCCAAGCGCATCGCGGATGCGCGGCGCGAAGCCGGCGCGTGACGCGGCACGCCCAGAAGTGCCCCAAGCAGATGGGGACGCTCTCAGTGGTGGTCGTGCGCAGCGACACCGGCGAGCCGATCAAGGGGGTGACCGCGGCGGTCAAAGGCCCGACATCCGGGTCCGGCCAGACCGACAGCCTCGGCGCGATCATCTTCAAGGACCGCACGCCCGGCAGCTACTCGGCGAAGGTCACCATGCCGGCGGAGTTCTCGAGCTACGCCATCACCAAGGAGACGCCCAAGGGATCGGTCAGCCCGAACGGCAACGAGGTGCTGATCTTCAAGGCGGCGCCGGTGGGCAACCTGCTGGTGGAGGTCTACGACGAGCGCGGCAAGCTGGTGACCGAGGAGGCCGGGCTCAGCGCGTCGGGGCCCGCCGGCTTGAGCCACAAGGGCAAGACCGGCTCGCACACGTTCGCATCCGTCGCGGGCGGTGCCTACGACGTTTCGGCAAACCTTCCGGCGTCGCTGTTCGAGGCGCCGACGGTGAGCAAGCGCGTGGTGGTCCCCGGGGGTGGCACGGGCACCGTGCGGCTCGACGTGAAGCGACGCATCAACGTCGTCACGCCGAAGATCGAGATGGAGTACCGGGTGGTGGTCCTCGACCGCAAGCTCTCGGCGCATCAGGACGGCTCGGAAAAAAAGATCGTCACCGACGATGTCACGCACGTGCACCTGCTCGCCAGCCAGAGCACCGGCACGCCCAGCTACGAGGGCAACGGCACGTTCGAGGTCAGCCCTGCCAACGTCGAGGTCTACACCGATCCGGAATGCAAGCACCGGCTTTCCGGCGGCAAGATCCGCAACCGCGACCTGGTCGGCGGCAAGGCAGACCTCTATCTCAAGGCCAAGACCAAGGGCAAATTCAAGGCCAAGCTCAAGCTCGATCCGGCGGACCATCCCAACTTCGAGATCAAGGATCCCGCCGAGGAGGAAATGGGCGTGGTCGAGATCGAAATGAAGCTGCATCGCTACGAGAAAGCCGATCTCGACATCGCCGTCAACCCCGACGTCGAGCCGTACGCCAACTACTGGACGGAGCTCAAGGACAAGCAACTGCCCGACCAGAAGGCCTTGAGCGACGAGAAGAAGGTGAAGGAAGGACGCCTGCTGCACGTCCAGGCCGACCACAACCACGCCCGCGCCAAGGCCGTGGTGCAGAAGCTCGCCGCCGACCAGTGGCCCGCGGGCACCGACGACTACGTGATCGCGCTGTCCCAGCAGGGCAAGCACGGCAGCGTGAAGCTCTTCGACAAGGATTGGGAGGGCACGGAAAAGACCGGCGACACGGCCAAGGTCAAGGTGAGCGACCTCAAGGCGAAGGAATTCGAGTTCTGGATCGAAGGTGAAGCGGCCACCAAGAAGTGGCGCGAGCTCGCCGTCGGCGTCGACCTCGAGCGCCCGGACAAGGACGCGCCCCACACGAAGGACCACGATCCCAAGCGCAACGCCGACTGGGCGCACGTGACCGTGGTGCAGGTCAAGGAAGTGGAGCTCTCCTACAAGCCGGAATCCAAGAAGCCGGCCGCGTGGGACGAAGCGCAGGAGCGCTTCTACATCAACTTCAAGCCGGACAGCGATGGCCGCAAGGTGACGATCACGGCCAAGCTCACCGAGGAGATCAAGGGCGTCGCGCTGCACTTCATGCTGGCCGAGGACGCGAACAACATGAAGAACGCGAACTGGGGCCTCGATCTGCCGAACACCTGGAAGTGGAAGGACATCACCGCGGACGTGAAGCACAAGGACAAGGACGACCGCGCGAAGCTGCTGCACCTGTCTCAGGCCACCGACGACAAGGGCGCGGCGAAGAAGGAGCTGGTGCTCTCGCGCTTCGGCGGCGACGTGTTCCATCCCGCGGCGTACATCGAGCAGGATGCGCACCTCGCGAAGTACGTGCACGGCCAGGCCGGCAACGACAAGCGCAAGCCGGTGCGCGCGAAGAAGAAGATCGTGGTGTGGCGCAAGTTCTGGTACCAGGAAGTGAAGGTCAAGGGGCTGAACGTGGCGGGATTCGGCAACGCCGCCGATACCTACCGCGACGTGAAGGCCGTGATGGAGGCCGCCGACGCAGTCGAGATGAAGCGCTCGGACGCCGACAAGATCCGGCCGCGCGTGATCTATCCGAAGCACATGCTGAGGTACTACCGCGACCCAAACACCAACCGCTACGTCAACAGTTATCCCGGCGACGCGGGCGACGGCCTCGCCGTGGGAGACGCGACCGAATCGCAGTTCTTCAAGCTGGTGAAGCCCTCGACCGAGCGTCCGGTCCAGGTTCCGATGCTCAATGCGCACGGGCTCTGGGTCGCCGACGGAGTGACCTCTTCGCAGGACACGCCCTGGATGGACGTGCCGCCGGCCGCGTTCCCGCTCGCGCTCGTGGCCGACAAGAAGCTGCTCGACCCGCCGCTGCAGGGAGGGACGCTCTTTTCCGCGGGCCGGTGGGAAGCCGCGGACTGGGACCCCGCCGCCAACGCTGGCGCCGGCGCCTGGGTCAATGCGCGAAACGGCGCCCTGGTCGCGGCCGACATCTCGCTCGACCCTTCGCGCAGCGACCCGCGCGCGTTCCGGATCTCGAAGCCCGCGACGCTGCAGCTCGCCGCCAGGACGGCCTTCAGGGTCACCGGCCTGGTCCTCAACGGCGCAACCTCGTATCTGGGCACCTCCTACGACGACGGCATCGTCAACTGCTACACGCCGAACGACCAGGTCGATTTCATCAACACCATCAACCACGAGCTCGGGCATTCGTTCAGCCAGGTGACGAAAGCGAGGCCCGCCGGCATTCCGGCTCATCCCCACCAGTACGACAACCAGGGATCTCACTGCAACTACCAGAACAAGAGCTGCCTCATGTACGAGAGCGGGCCGCAGCCGGTTCACCTGGACCGGTACTGCCCGGACTGCCAACCGTACGTCCTGGTCCAGGACATGTCGAAACTGAAAGCATGAAATAGGGCGTGCGAGCGACGCGCCTGTTTCGTGATTCAATCGTGCTCGCCGCGGTCTGCTGCGCAGGCGCGGGCGTGCACGCCGCCGAGCCGACGAAGAAGGAGGTGCAGCCGATGACCAGCAAACAGGAACAAGCAGCCCGGCTTCTCGAGCTTCCGGACGGCGACTACTTCGCGTTCGGACAGGACCTGCAGACCAAGCTGGTGGATGCGCTGAGGGCACTCTCCAATGCCGCCGACAAGGCGCCGGCCCCGCTCCTCGCGCTCGGCGCACCCAGGCGCGTGCAGCTCGGAGAGCAGCGCGACGTCCCGGTCCTCGTCGGCCGCGTGCAGTCGGGATTGCGCGCATGGCAGGTGAACCCGGTCACCAACCTGCACCTGCTGGCGCGCAACCTCGCGACCGGGGAGCTGTCGGTCGCGCAACCGCTGAAAAGCATGCGGCGGGCGGATCAGGAGCTCGCCTCCGGCAAGGGCACCCCCCCCGACAGCGTGACGGCGGCGACGGTCTATACGTCGGTCGAGGCGCACAACCTGCAGGAGAAGCTGGAAGTCCCGCTCGCGCAAGGGACGTTCGCGATCACCGCGATCGTCAACGAGCTGCACTCGAACACCGTCCAGATGCGCATCGAGAGCAGCAAGCCGGCGCCCGCGGTGGCGAAGCCGCCGGCGCCGCAGAACTACGTCAGGCACCGGCTTGAAGCGCGGCCAATGCCCTCCACAGTGGTACAGGTGCCGCAATCGGCTTCGGGGCGCGAGGAAATCGCTGTCCGGGTAGCGGTGCAGGTGAGCGAAGACGCGGGCGTGCTGCAGTCCTCTTCAGCGCAGCCGGTCTGGCCCAGCCACGTGATCCTGGTGAAGCTGGACGAGCGCCCGCAGGTGATCCCCGTCGTGGTGCCGGTGCAGCGGATCGGCTCGCCGCCGAAGTCGTACAACGCCGTGTTCCAGGTCGACCTGCGGGCGGCGGTGAAAGCGCCGCTGAGCGGCGCCTACCAGGTCTACGTCGACGTCGGCCGCGGCCTGCTCGGCCCCTACCCGCTCACGGTCGCGCAGTAAGCGGACTGCTAGATGCCGAGCGCGGCGAGCGCAATGCGCGTGCGCTCGAGCGTCCGGTCCCCGCCCGCCTCGAGGTAGACGTGCCAGCACCAGCCGGCCAGGGCGCGCTCGCTCTCGACGTAGCGGCAGGCGATTCCCGTGGCGGCTACCGTCTTGCACTGGGCACCCATGTCGACGAGCGCCTGAACCACAGGCTCGATCGGCGAGCCCGCCGGATGGAGCGCCTCGAAGGCGGCCTGCGCGGAGCGTGCGTCGGCGAAGGCTTCGAACCGGAACGCGCCGCTCACGCCACCACCACCGCCTGGCCGACGCGCCGCGTGACGCCCTGCGCAGCAGCGGTCCCGAGCGCGCCGGCGCCCGGCGCCCAGCGCTTCGGCGGCAGCGCCGGCTGCACGCCGCACCGGCGCAGCGCCTCCATGATCGCCCAGTTGGCGCCCGTGCCGAGTGGATCGAAGGGAATCTGCTCCTCGGCGAGCGCCTTCGCTGCCTGCTGCAGCTTGTCCCAAAGCTGCGCCGCGGGTGCCGCCGACGCGAGCGCGACGTTCGCCGCCGCGGGATCGAAATCGATCCCGCCCGGCTCGTAGGAGCCGCCCGACATCTCGATCACGCCATGCGCTCCGGCAGGCGAGGGCTCGTAGTTCTCGAGAGCGTCGCCCAGCGCGCTCTTCCTGCCGGCGAGCTTGTCGATCGGCAGGCATTGGGGCCCGGCGCGCAGGTACGTCTGCGCGCCGGAGTCGTCCGTCGCCACGACGAAGAGGTGGTGCCAGGTCACGCCGCCGATCTTGCCGGCGGCGGAGGCCATGAGGTCGATGCGCGCGAGGCTCATGCGCTCGGCCGATGCATCTGCCGGAAGTAGTCCTCGGCGAGGCGCACGCGCTGCCACTCCTCGAACGCGGCATCGCCGAGGATCGCCTCGATCGCGCGCGCGATGTGCTCTTCGGGGCGCGCGAGGACGACGTCGGTGGCGAGAAGGATGTAGCCGAGCACGCTTCTTTCCTCCGACAGGCCGAGCGCGCGGGCGCGCTCCAGCGCGGTGTCCACCGCGCGCTCGAGCCGCTCTTCCGCCCACCGCCCGCGCGCACGCAGCGCGGCAAGGCAGCGCGTTCGGAACTGCGCGTCGAGCCCCGGGGTGAACGCGGCGAGCTGCTCGTCTTCGACCAGGATCATCAGCGCCGATTTCCTCAGACCAGCTTGCGCTGCACGGCGGAGAGCTCCTCGCCGTTCAGCCGGTAGATGGTCGCCGCGTCGCCCGCCTCGCTTTCGGCGAGGAACGCGTCCACCGGCCCGAACATCTGCTTAAGCTGCGCCGGCGAGCAGGTGGGCAGGAACACGCGCAGCACGCGCGGGTCGTAGTAGCGGAAGTAAAGCGGCGTGCCGTCGCGCCGGTAGATGAGCGTGAGCGCGCGCAGGTGGTCGCGCAGCTTCCGGAACCCCTGGCGCGAGGCGACGAAGCTGCCCCAGTGCCGCCCCCAGCCCGTGCCGATCACCCACTCGGTGAACTCGGCGCCGGGCTCGAGCCGCACGAGATACGGCGCGACCTCCGCCATGTCGGGCTCGAGCTCGCCGCGCAGGAGGCACTCCACATCCAGCGCGGGCTCGGCGTCGAGCCGCTCGAGGAGCCCCGGCACCGAGGCGCCGTCGAGGAGCGCGCACACCTCTTCCCCGTCCTCGGTGAGGAAGCCTTCGAACAGCTTCTCCGCGGTGATGGCGCTTGCCATGGCCTCAGCAGTTGCACACTTCGCAGAACGGGGTGCCGCTGTCGGCGGCCATCTTGAACATGTTGGCCTGCGGCGAGTACGCCGTCGGCTTCACCCTCGTGGGCGCCTGGGTGACCGCGCCACCCTTGGATTGGGCGGGTTCCTTCGGCGGCTTGGGCGCCTGGGGCGAGGCGCCCGAGCCGTTGCCCGCGGCTCCGCCCGAGTTGATCATGACCATCGTACCCTTGATGAAGATGCCGCCCGAGTTCAGGGTGATGAAGTTGCCGCCCACGTGGAGGCTGAGCGAGGCGCTCGCTTCGAGCACCAGGGTCGTGCCCGCCTTCAAGTGGATCTCGGTGCCGGCCTCGTAGGCGAGCTTGGTGCCGAGCTTGCCTTGCATGTCCTTTTCGATCTTGAGCGACAGCCCGCCGCCGAGCTTTTCGTTGCGGTCGCCGGCGACCTCGATGTGGTGGTCCCCGCCCAGCTTCTCCAAGGCGTCCTTGCCGACGATGAAATGGCTCTCGTTGCCGATCTTCTCGATCCGGTCGTGCTCGATCAGCGCGCTCTGGTCCTTCTGGGCGTGGATGTAGATCTCCTCCGAGCCCGCCTTGTCCTCGAAGCGCAGCTCGTTGA
>DASYPG010000565.1:0-16046 GCA_036006885.1 Burkholderiales bacterium
CGGCGGTTCATCGGCTCGCCGGGGAAATAGAGCTGGGTGGTCACCAGCCGGCCGCCCTTGGGCTGGATCTTCACGTGGTAATGCCGCGTGCGCCCGGGATAGAGCGCGGGCACGATTGTCTCGAAGCGGTAGCGGCCCTCCGCGTCGGTGAACTGATGGCCGCGGTAGCGATAGCCCGCGTTGTCGTAGTCGCCCTCCTCGTCCGCGTGCCAGACATCGACCAGCGCGTTGGCGAGCGGCTTGCACTGCGCCGAGAGCACCTGTCCCGTGACGACGAAGCGCCCCGCCTTACTCCCCGCTTCGACGAGCGACGCACGCAGGGGCGAGTTCGGCGTGAAGAACGGCCCCTCGGTCTGGCGCGGCGTGGCGACGCCGCAGGTCTGGGCGAGACCTTCCAGGGGCACCAACAGCGCAGCACCGAGCATGCGACGGCGAGTGACGATCATGGCTTCTCCTGCGCTTTTTGACCGGGGTCGTGCCTCACAAGTTTCTCACGGCCGACAAAGCGCTAGACTGCTGGTGGACGGGGTGAGGTTACGGGGATGAGCGAAATCAGGGACTGCCTGCCGCCGGATCGTTATCCGCGCCGGCCGCGGGTGGCGCTGCCGAAGGGGTCGGTCGACACGCACGTCCATGTGTTTGCGCCGGGGTACCGGCTGTCGCCCGCGCGCGGCTATACCCCGCCCTACTCGACCCTCGCGGATCTCCAGTACCTGCACGCCAGGCTCGGCGTCGAGCGCGTGGTGTTCACACAGCCCTCGGTCTACGGCATCGACAATTCGGCAATCCTCGACGCCATGGCGGCGCTCAATCGAGAAATCCCGGACCGGGCGCGCTGCGTGGTCGCGCTCGACATGAACGTAGCCGAGGACGAGCTCGCCGCGCTCGACGCCGCGGGCGTCCGCGGCGTGCGGCTCAATACCGACAACAAGGGCGGCATGCCGATCCGGCTCGCCGACATTCCCGAGCTCGCCGCGCGCATCCGCGCCTTCGGCTGGCACATCGAGTTTCTCTTTCCCGGCAACGACATCCTCGAGCTGATGCCGGTCTTCACGGCGCTCGCGGTGCCGATGTCGATCGCGCACTTCGCCTACCAGCCCGCGGCCGCGGGGATCGAAGCTCCGGGATTCAAGGCGCTGCTCGAGCTCGCGCGGCGCGGGAACACCTGGATCAAGATCTCGGGCGCCAACCGCGTGAGCGCCACCGATCTTCCACCCTACGACGACGCGAAGCCCATGGCGCGGGCGCTGGTCGAGGCCGCGCCGGAGCGGATCGTCTGGGGCACCGACTGGCCGCACCCGAACAAATATGTCGTCAATCCGAACGATGGCGATCTCGCCGACGCCTTCGGCGACTGGGTGACCGATGAGGCGATGCGGCGCCGGATCATGGTGCAGACGCCGGCGGCGTTCTATCGCTTCTGACGAGCGTGAGGTAGGAAACCAGGGACACCGCCGCGCACAGCGCGACCACGTAGGCCATGGGAATCGCGCCCTCGGCTTGGATCCAGCCCACCGCCGCGCTTGCCACCACGCCGGTAAGCGCCTGACTGAAGCCGAGCAGCGACGCCGCGCCGCCGGCGCGGTCGCCGAAGGGCGCCATCGCCACCGCCGAGACGTTGGAAGCGATGAGGCCGAGGCTCGCCACCACGAAGAAAAGCGCCGCGAACACCGCGGCGAAGCCGCCCAGGCCGGTGAGCGCGCAGACGATGAGCAGCGCCCCGGCCAGCGCGAGGATGCTCACGCCCCAGCCGAGCACCTTGCGCGGGCCGCGCCCGCTCACGAGCCTGCGGTTCACCTGCGACACCATGATGAAACCGAACGCGTTCGCGCCGAAGTAGATGCCGAAGCGCTCGGCCGGGATGCCGAAGTACTGGATGAACGCGAACGGCGCCGCGGCAAGGTACGCGAAGAACGCGCCGAACGAGAACATGAACACCAGCGCCGGGCCGACGAACAGGGGATGGCGCGCGAGTGGCAGCATGCCCGCGAGGGCGCGGCCGATGGAGCCGCTGCGCGCATGCACCGGGTGCGACTCTTCCAGAAAGAAGAACGCGTTCGCGATGCAAAAGAGCGCGTAGGCCGTGAGCAGCCAGAAGATCCAGTGCCAGGACGCCGCCACCAGCAGCCAGCCGCCCGCGAGCGGCGCGAGGATCGGCGCGGCGCCCATGACCAGCATCATGAGCGAGAGCACCTGCGCCGACTGGATGGCGTCGAAGCGGTCGCGGATCACCGCTCGCACCACCACCATGATCGAGGAGCCGCCGAGCGCCTGCGCGAAGCGCAGCAGCACGAAGCCCTCGATGTGCTGAGCGAGCGCGCATCCCGCCGAGGCCAGGGCGAACAGGCAGAGCCCGCCGAGAAGCGGCGGCTTGCGGCCGAAGCGGTCGCTGAGCGGCCCCATCGCGAGCTGGCCCATCGCCATGCCGAAGAGGTACGCCGAAACGGTGTGCTGCACGCGCGCCGGCGTGGCGGCGAACTCGGCCTCGAGCATCGGCAGCGCCGGCAGGTACATGTCGAGCGCGAGCGGACCGAGCGCCATGATCGCGCCCAGGACGAGCGTGAGCCGCCCGACGCCGCCGAGCCTTGCGCCCGCTACCCCTTCACGCACAGGACCTGCTTGAGCGTGTGCACCACCTCCACGAGGTCGGACTGGTTCGCCATCACCTCGTCGATGTTCTTGTAGGCGCCGGGAATCTCGTCCAGCACGCCCTTGTCCTTGCGGCAGACCACGCCTTGGGTCTGCTGAACCAGATCTTCGATCTTGAACTGCTTCTGGGCCATGTTTCGGCTCATCCTGCGGCCGGCGCCGTGCGCGCACGAGTGAAAGCTCTCCGCCGAGCCCTTGCCGCGCACGATGAAGCTGCGCGCGCCCATGCTGCCGGGAATGATGCCGAGGTCGCCGGCGCGCGCCCGGATCGCGCCCTTGCGCGTGAGCCAAACGTCTTCGCCGAAATGCCGCTCGCGCTCGACATAGTTGTGATGGCAGTTCACCGCCGCGCCGGTGACCTCGAACGCGGGCAGGTGCCGCCGCATCGCCTCGAGCACGAGGTCCATCATCTCTTCGCGGTTCGCTCGCGCGTAGTCCTGGGCCCAGCCCACCGCCTCGACATAGTCTTCGAAGTGCGCCGCGCCCTCGGGAAAATACGCGAGATCCCGGTCGGGGAGCTGGAGCTGGTTCCTCGCGGCATCGTTCTTGGCCAGCTCGATGAAGTAAGACCCGATGGCGTTGCCGATGCCGCGGCTCCCCGAATGCAGCATCACCCACGCGCGGCCGGCTTCGTCGAGGCAGACCTCGATGAAGTGGTTGCCGCCGCCGAGCGTGCCGAGCTGGTGCGTCCAGCTCGTGTTCTTGCCCTTGCGTTTCTGGATTCCCGGATGCTTGTCCAGTATCAAAGCAAGTTGCTTCTTGAACCGCTTCGCGGCATGGTCGCGGACGTCGCGATCCTTGTGCTGCCCGAAGCCCACCGGTACGTCGCGGCTGATCTGATCGAAGGTCTTTTTCAACGACCTCTCGTCGAGCTCGTTCCCGGTGAGGGAAAGGCGTGAAGCCATCATGCCGCAGCCGATGTCGACGCCCACCGCGGCCGGGATGATGGCGCGCAGCGTGGGAATCACCGAGCCGACGGTCGCGCCGATGCCCAGATGCACGTCGGGCATCGCCGCCACGTGATGGTGCACGATCGGCAGCTTCGAGACATTGACGAGCTGCGCGCGAGCGGACGCCTCGACCTCGCCGGTATAGACCTTCACCGGCACCCGGCCTTCGTCGATTTCTTGGCGAACCGGCATCACTCGCCCTTGATGCCAGCTTCCCGGATAACGCGGGTCCAGAGCACGGTGTCGGCGCGGATCACCGCGGCGTAGTCCTCCGGCGTGCCGCCGCCGGGCTCGGCCCCCGCCGCGGCGAGCTTCTCGCGCATCTCGGGGGCGCGCACGATGCGGGTCACTTCGGAGGCGAGCCGCGTGACGATAGCCTGCGGCGTGCCGGTCGGTACGAGCAGGCCGTACCACAGGTTCACCACGTAGCCCGGCACTCCGGCCTCGTCGACGGTCGGCACGTCGGGCAGCTCAGGCGAGCGCGTCTTTCCGGTCACGCCGAGGGCGCGCAGCCGCCCGTTCTTGACATGAGGCAGCACCGGCGGGATGCCGACGATCGCAAGCTGCACCTGCCCTGCGACGAGGTCGTTCACGGCCGGACCGGTTCCCCGGTAAGGCACGTGCGTGATATCGATGTGCGCCATCGACGCGAACAAGGCCACGGCGACGTGGGCGCTGCTGCCCGGGCCGCTCGAGGCGTAATTGAGCCGGCCGGGCTGCGCGCGCGCTAGCGCGAGCAGCTCCTTCAGCGTCTTCGCGGGCACCGAGGGATGCACCACCAGCACGTTCGGGGCGTGCGCCATCAGGCTGACCGGTGCGAAATCCCGCGCGGTGTCGTAAGGCACCTTCATCAGCACCGGATTCATGATCAGGCTGCCCGGACCGGCGGAAAGCAGCGTATAGCCGTCGGGCGGCGCCTTCGCCACCGCGTCGGTACCGATGTTGCCGCCGCCTCCCGGCCGGTTGTCGATCACCATCTGCTGGCCGAGCGCCTCGCCGAGCTTGTTCCCGATGAGGCGCGCGATGATGTCGTTCGGCCCCCCTGGGGAGAAGGGCACCACCATTTTCACCGGCCGCGCCGGATACGTCTGTCCATGTGCCAGCAGGGCAAAACAGGCAAGCGCGAGGCTGACCGAACGGATGACCGAACGGCTGACAGCGGCCCGGATTTGACTCATAGTTGCCCGATTCTAAGGGGTCGTCCGATGAAAACCGCCGCGGTGGCCGCGTTCCTTCTCCTTTCATCCATCATCACCGGGCCAACCGCGGCGCAGCCCGCCGGCCAGGCGCTCGCCACCGAGGAGTTCATGATCCCAGTCGGCGATCCGGCGTGCAGCTCTACGTGCGCAACAAGCACCCGCGCGGCGCGACCCGGTTCACGGCGGACATCCGAAGCGCCTGGTGATCATCGGCGAGGGCACGCACAGCGTGCTGATGGAAAAGAACCGCATGCAGCTCTTCCGCGAGGTACAGCTCTTCCTCGACGAGCGTTCGCCCTACTGATCAGCGCAGCCCGAGAAGCTTCGCCGCGTTCTCCTTGAGGATGAGCGGCCGCACCTCGGGCTTGATGTTGAGCTTGTCGAAGTCCGCCATCCAGCGCTCGGGGCTCATCACCGGATAGTCGGAGCCGAACAGGATCTTGTCCTTGAGGAGCGTGTTCGCGTACTGGACGAGGATCGGCGGGAAGTACTTCGGCGACCAGCCGGAAAGGTCGATGTAGACCTGGGGCTTGTGCGTCGCCACCGAGAGCGCTTCCTCCTGCCAGGGGAACGACGGATGCGCAAGCACGATTGGCATGTCCGGGAAATCGACCGCCACGTCGTCGAGCAGCATCGGGTTCGAGTACTTCAGCCGAATGCCGCCGCCGCTCGGCGTGCCCGCGCCGACGCCGGTCTGGCCTGTGTGGAACAGCGCCGGCAGCTTCGCCTCCGCGATCACCTCGTAGAGCGGATACGCCATCCGGTCGTTCGGATAGAAATCCTGCACCGACGGGTGGAACTTGAATCCCCTCACGCCGTAGTCTTTTATTAATCTCTTGGCAAGGCGAACCGCTTCGGCGCCGCGATGCGGATTGATGCTCGCGAACGGGATCGCGACGTCGGCGTGCTGGTGCGCCAGCTCGGCGATCTCCTCGTTGGTGATCTTGCGGCTCGAGCTTTTCTCCCCGTCCACCGTGAACACCACGAACGCCATCTTGAGCCGGCGGTACATCTGCGCCATCTCGGGGACGCTCTGGTGCTGCGGCTGGTAGCGGAAGTAGCGCCCCATGGCCGCCTGCGACTCGTTCGGCGCGTCGTCGACCTGCAGCGCCGACTTCCAGGCGTGCGTGTGAACGTCGATGGCAATCAGCTTATCGAGATCCATGGTGGGCGAGAACGCTGGCGAAGACCTCGCGATCGATGTTGCCGCCGGAGAGCACCGCGGCCACCTTGCGTCCGGCAAGCCTCGCGCGCTCCTTGCGGATGGCGGCGAAGGGCGCCGCGCCGGCGCCTTCGGCGCAATTATGCGTGCACTGAAAGAGAATGGCGATCGCCTGCGCGACCTCGTCGTCGCTCACTTCGACGATGCGGTCGACATGCTTCAGCATGAGCTCGAGCGCCTCGGCATCCGGCGTGCGGACCGCCATCCCGTCGGCGAGGCGCGTGTCGGCTTGCACCGCGACCGGGCGCCGTTGCGCGAAAGAAACGGCATACGCGCGCGCGTGCGCCGAAACGACGCCGACGATCTCGGCCCGGGAACCGAGCGTGTTCCGGGCCGCCACGGCGGCGCAGATCCCAGAGCCAAGACCGATCGGCACGTAGAGCGTCTGCAGGTCGGGTACCGCGTGGAAGAGCTCGAGGCTCGCGCTCGCGACGCCGGCAACCAGCCAGGGATGAAAAGACGGGACCATGTGAAGCCGCTGGGCCCCGGCGAGCGACTGCGCATGCTCCAGCGCCGCCTGGAAGTCGTGCCCGTGCTCGATCAACGTGGCGCCGAGCGAACGCATCGCAGCGTTCTTCTCCACGCTGTTGCCGTGGGGCACGACGATCGTCGCGCTCATCCCGTACTGACGCGCGCAGAACGCTACCGACTGGCCATGGTTGCCGCGCGTCGCGGCGATCACGCCGTTCACTTTCTCCAGCCGGGAAAAGTAGACCAGGCCTCCCCGAAGCTTGAACGCACCGACTGGCGTGTGGTTTTCGTGCTTGAGCCACACTTCGGTCCCTACGTGCTCGCAGACGAGCGGCCAGCGGTACTGCGGCGTCGGCGGCATCGCGCGATAGACGGTCTGCGCCGCGGCTTCGATCTCGGCGAGGGTGGGCAGGTTCATATGCAGATTGTCCTTGCGCTCGGCGGGTCGCGGTAGAGCTCCTCCACCAGCGCGGCGCGCCGGGCGAGGACCGCCCGCTGGTTGAGCGAGCCCTTGTCGGTCATCTCGCCGGCGTCGAGCGAGGGCGGCTCCTCAAGCACCATCGCGCGGCCGATTCGATTTGAACTCCCCGTGGACGGGAAGGATGCCAGCCGGGTTTTCAGCACGTCAGCCTCGATCTTTCCGTTGGGAAAAATCAGGGCGCCAACCTCGTCGCGCCCTTCGCCGGCGATTACCACGTCGCGCGCGAGCGGCGCCAGGTGCTCGATGAGGCGCACGCGCAGCGGACCGACGTGGACGAAGGTGCCGCTCGTCAGCTTGAAATCCTCGGCGATGCGGCCGCGGAAGAGCAGGCCCGCCTCCGGTCTTTTCTCATCCGCAAAAACAAAAGCATCTCCGAGGCGGTAGTAACCTTCCTCGTCGAAGGCTCGGGCAGTCAGCTCGGGCTGGCGCCAGTAGCCCGGCGTAATTCCCGGCCCTTTCACGCGCATCTCGAGCTTGCCCTCGATCGGCACCAGCTTCGCCTCCACGCCGGGCGGCGGCAGGCCCATGTTGCTCACGTCCTCGGTCGGCCACATGCGGCCCATCGCATGCGGTGCGGTCTCCGTGGCGCCGAATCCGGTGAGGAAGGGAATCGTCTCCCCGCAGGTGCGGTAGGCAAGCTCGTTGTACTCGTCGAACACGCGCTGCGGCAGCGGGGCGGCGGCGAACCACAGCACCTTCAGGCGACTGAAGAAGTTCTGCCTCAACGAGGCGTCTTCTTTCAGGTAGGGAAGCAAGGACTCAAAGCCTCTCGGCACGTTGAAGTACCAGGTGGGCGCGATCTCGCGCAGGTTCTTCACGGTGGCCTCGATCGCGCCTGGCAGGGGCTTGCCTTCGTCGATGTAGTAGGAGCCGCCGTTGTAGAGCGCCATGCCGAAGCCCTTGTTACCGGCCGCGGTGTGATGCCAGGGCGCCCACTCGACCAGCACCGGCGGCTCGTCCTGGAAGTAGGCGAACATGGTCGCCGCGAGCTTCTGGTTCGAGCACCACATGCGCTGGGTATTGATCACCGCCTTCGGCGCGCCGGTGGAGCCGGAGGTGAACAGGAATTTCGCGATCGTGTCGGGGCCGACCATGCCATGCGCCGCGTCGAGCGCCGCCGACACCGGCCGCTCCTTCGGTTCGAAGATCACTTCGACGCCGCGCGGCAAGACCGCGTCGATCGCCTTGCGGAAAGCGCCGCGGTCCGACGCGTACACCAGACCCGGGGTCATGAGCTCGAAGATCGAGCGCAGTTTGCCAAACTCGGTCGACGCGAGCGAGTAGGCGGGCGCCACCGGCGTATAGGGCACGCCGGCGTACAGCGCACCGAGCTCGAGCAACGCGTGCTCGAGATCGTTGCCCGAGAGCACGACGAGCGGCCGCTCCGCCGAAAGCTGCTGCTCGAGAAGATATTGGCCGACCCTGCGCGCGCGCTCGCGCGCCTGGCCATAGCTCAGCGTGCGCCATCCGGCCCCGTCGCGCTGGGCGAGGAACAGCCGCCCTGGCGCCTGCGCGGCCCAGAAGTCCAGGCGCTCGGTGAGTTTGCGCGGATAAGGACCGAGCGCGTGCTGCGAGCACAGCAGCACGCAGCCGTCGGCGCGCCGCTCGACGACGATGTCGCGCGGGCCGAGGCTGACCGGCCGTACGGGGCGCGTCATGCCAGGCGTTGCCGAAGAATCCTGTTTACGAGGTGATGTGCAATTTCCGTCGGCGTCCTCTTCCCTGGACGATACCAGACGCGTGTCCAGTTGATTGCTCCGAGCAACGTCAGGCGCAGCAGGCTGCGGTCGACATCGGCCGGCATCGGCAGCGCCTGGATCAGCTTGCGGAAGCGGTTCTCGTAGGCCTCGCGCTGCCGGTTGAGACGGCGCTGCAGGTGCGAGCCTTCCCTATGGAACAGGCTGGCCGAGGTGACCGCCACGACATCGGTCCGCTCCACCAGCTCGGTCAGATGTGCGCTGATCGCCGCCTCCAGGCGAGACCAGGGCTCGGTCTTGCCTGCGAGCGCCCGGTCAACCATCTCATTGAGGCGGCGGAACCCCTCGGCGTGAACGCTGACGAAGAGGTCCTCTTTGGAGCGGAAGTGGTGGTACATCGATCCAGCGAGAATGCCGGCTGCAGCGCAGATCTCGCGCAGCGACGCCCCCCCGTAGGCGCGCGCGCTGAAGATCCTCGCCGCGGCGGCAAGCAACTCCTCGCGCCGCGGGTGATGGGCCGAGCCGTTCGCGCCGGCACGCGCGGTGAGGCGGCGGCTGATGGTGGCGCGGCGCAGGCGCGCGCGCTGCGACTCCGATAGCGCGGCACGGCCTCGTGTCAACCGATCGTAGCTGGTGGTGAGGCCATGCTGCTTCCAGATCTTATGCACGGCTGTAGCCGACAGGTGGATCCCGCGCCCGCGCAGCTCGCGCGCGGCGCGTACCTTGCCCATCTCCGGCCGCTCCCTGGCGAGCGCCAGGGCCGCGTTTTTCGCGCTGCGGGCGGCGCTCAACCCCGGCTAGCGGCCGTGGCCATGGCCGTGGTCATCGTCATCGTGATCGTCATGCCCATGCCCATGGCCGTGGTGCTGGTCGACGTGACACTCGAAGCTCTCGGCGAGCTCGATGCTGCCCGTGCCTTTGTATTTCGCATAGGCAGGATACGGACAGAGAGCACGCGTACGGCCGGGGAACGGGGTCCCAGTGGCCGGCGCGGTCCCGAGAATCGTGTCGGGCGCATTGCCGTTCTCCACCCAATTCACCAACGGGGAGAACGCATCGATGCTGCTCGTGCCGGGCCCGCCACCGCAGTGGTTCACGCCGGGCATCATGAAGAGCCGCGCGAACTCCTGCGTTTTCTCGAAGCCGCCCTGCCCTTCACCTCCCATTACGCGGCTCATCCCGGTGTACCAGTTCACCATGTCCTGCGGCGAGAACGGGCCGCCGGTCTGCGGCTGCCAGATGATCAGCTTGCCGCCGCGCCGTTCGAAGGGCGACAGGTCGGTGTCGTCAACGTTGAGCAACTCGGTATCCGACCGCGGAAACGCCGCGCTCCTGCCGAAGATGCTGGCCGCGAACGTGTCGAAGTCGTAGTTCATGATCAGGTTGGCCAGCCCGTCGTTCGCGGTCGGCGCCGGCAGGATGGGGGGCGTCGCGAAGAGCAGCGGGATCGCGCCGCCGCCGAGGCTGGCAAAGCTGAGTGCGCCGTTCGCCGCGTTCGTCACGTGCGGCACGAACGCCGGGTTGAAGATACCGACGTTCCACAGGCGCCAGCCGATATTGATGTTGGGCGCGGTCGGCGTGTTGCAGTTGGTCGCGTCGGTGCAGCCGGCGATGCCGGCGTCCCACATCCAAGGTGCGTACTGTGGTTTGCCTTTGGAAGTGGGCGCGCCCGACGCATAGATGTTCAGGATGGCGTCGACCTGATCCGAGGCGAGGCAGGTGGGAGTCTTGTCCGCCGCGCAGCGCAGCGCATCGAGCCTCGGCTTGACGCGGCGCGTGGTGCACGCCTGCGAGTTGCTGACCATACCGTCGGCGACGCCGTCGAGCGCATCGCAGGCATCGAGGATCGCCTTCGACACGAGCTGGAGATCCTGGTTGGTGAAGGTGTTGTTGGCGTACGGCACGCCGAAGCCCGAGATCAGGTCCCGCGTGCGCGCCAGCGCCGCGAGCTGCTGGCCGGTATACATCGCCCAAACGCCGACCTTGGTGATGCGGAACGCCGGATCACCCGACACCGAGCCGTTGAAATGCGACGGCAGCCGCTGCGTGACCATCATCGCCTCGCGCCCGCCCATCGAGCAGCCTTCGAAGTACGAATACGCCGGGGTATCGGCGTAGTAGAGCTCAAGCAGCTTCTTCCCTGTGCGTGTCGTGACGTCGATAGCGTTGTAGGCGAAGTCGACCCGTGCCAGGTAATCCGTGCCGAACGACGCGGTGCCGCCGGCAAGCGGGTCGCTGTTGACTGCGTTGCTGTGGCCCGAATCGTTCGCCGCCGCGGCGTAGCCCTGGCGCAGGCGGGTGGTGGTGTTCGGCACACTGCCGTCCGTGCCGCCGCCGCCGGGCATGTGGAACTTGCTGTTCCAGGCGTCGGGCAACCGTGCCTGCCAGTTGATGGCGTATGTGTAGCGGCTGACGGGGGCGCCGGGGCTGGTTTCGGCGCCGACGCGCCCAGCGTTAATCGTGCCGATGACCAGGCAGTGGGCCGGAACGGTTGCGGTGGCCGCCACGGGCGTAGCCGACGTGACGACGGTATTCGGGGCGGGGAGCGCCGAAGCCGGGAACGAGGCGAGGCTACACGCGGCCGATGGCGCCTTCGCCCGGGCGACCTTGAGGCCGACCACTGCGCGCCGCTCACCCCGGTTCTTGAAGACCTCGAACGAATTGATGCCCGGCAGCAGGCCGACCACCGTGCCGATGAGCACGCCGGGCTCGGTCCCGGACAGCGCCGAGGTGACCTCGTGGCCGTTCAGGCGCACCGCGGCCTTGCGCGCGGCCGCGCTAGACTTCGCAGTGACCCGCACCGCGATCGCGTCCGCCGCGGTGAAGATCGGGTCGGGGGAATTCAGGCTCTGGATGGTGTAGCCATCGTCGCTGCGGCCTTCGTCGTGGGCAAGCGCGCTGCAGGAAAACGAGACGCAGGCGACCGCAAGAAATCGAAGCGAGCGTTTCATTGCACCCCCCTCCTCTTCGGGTCTGATCTAACGATCGTTAGATCGGTTGACGCTACCCCCGCCACGCGCCGCGTGTCAAGACTGCGCGGGCGCTCGATCGTTGACCGTTGGTCATGAATCGTCTATAACCCTGCGCCTTACAGGAGGAGTCATGGACCGCAGAACATTCAGCAGAAACATCGCGGTGGCGGGTGCGGCTGCAGCGCTTTCTCCGTTTGGAATCTTGCGCGCCCAGGCCCAGAAGCTGCGCGTCGGCGTGATCCTGCCGCGCTCGGGCTATCTGAGCTTCATCGGCCAGTCGTGCCAGAAGGGCGCCGACCTCGCCCCCGGCGTGCTGAAGGAGATGCTCGGCGTCGAGCTCGAGCTCATGAACGCGGACTTCGAGTCCAACGTCGACACCGCGCGCACGCGCGCCGAGCGGCTGATCCAGGAAGGCGCCAACGTGCTGGTCGGACCCTTCGACTCGGGCGCGGCGGCGGCGATCGCGCAGGTCGCCGAGCAGCGCGGCGTGCCTTTCATCATCAACATCGCCGCCGCGCCGCAGATCACCGAGCAGTGCTACAAGTTCGTGTTCCGCAACTTCCAGACCGCCGGCGACATCGTGAGGAACGGGCTGACGCTGATCGGCGAGCTCTTCCAGGCCACGAACACCGTGCCGCGCACCGCGGTGTTCATGCACGTGAACGACACGTTCGGCCAGGCCATGGCCAAGGGCATCGGCGCGTTCATGCCCAGGATGACGCAGCTTCCGTTCAAGATCGTCGACACCATTTCCTACGACCCGGCGGCGAAGGACCTGACGGTGGAGGTTTCAAAGGCCAAGGCTTCGAACGCGGACTTCGTGCTGCTGGTCTGTCGCCTCAACGACGCAATCCTCCTGCGCCGCGAGATGGTGAAGCAGCGCTGGAACCCCATGGGCATCGTGAGCCCGGGATCTCCCGGGATGTACGAGGAGCAGTACTTCAAGGCACTCGGCAAGCTCTCGGAGCACTCGATCTCCAACGTGCCCTGGTACAACCCGAACGCCACTCTCACCAAGGTGGTCGAGAAGGCCTTCCTCAAGCAGAACCCGAAGGACAAGCTGGTGTTCCACGGCCTCAACGCGGGCTTCACCTTCGAGGCGCTGCTCATCGCCGCCGACGCGTTCAAGCGCGCCAGGACCACCGACCCCAAGGCGCTCGCCGACGCCATCCGCCAGACCAACATCACCGACAAGATGACGCTCGGCGCACCGATCAAGTTCAACGAAAAGGGCCAGGTGGAAGGCATCGGCTCGGCCTGCGTGCAGAACCGCAACCTGATCCCGACCGTGGTGCTGCCGGCCAATGCGGCGACGGCAAAGCCGATCTTCCCCGTGCCCGAATACAAGAAGACCTAGCTACCCAAAAAAGCGGCAATGGCGCCGGAGCTGATCCTCAACGTAGTGATCGCCGGCGTGCTCACAGGCCTCGTTTACGGCCTGATGGCGCTCGGGCTATCGGTGATCTTCGGCGTGGTGCGCGTGGTGAACTTCGCGCACGGCGAGATGATGACGGTCGCGATGTACGCGGCGACCGCGCTCTTCACGGCGTTCAAGCTCGACCCCTTCCTCTCGGTGTTGCCGGTGGCGGCCGTGTTCTTCCTCCTCGGCTACGCCCTGCAGGCGGGAATCATCAACCCGTTCATCACGCGGCCCGAGCACTCGCAGTTCATGCTGCTCGTGGCGGTGGCGATCATCCTGGTGAACGCGCTGCTCATCGTCTTCGGTCCCGACGCCAGAAACGTGCAGGTCGACTACCAGCTCGAGTCCTATGAGCTCGGCAAGCTGCTCATCGACAAGGCGCGCGTATTCGCCGCGGGTCTTGCCGTTCTCGCCGCCGCGGCTCTGTTCGGCTTTTTCAGGTTTACCTTGATGGGAAAAGCGAT
The DNA here is from genome assembly GCA_036006885.1 of Burkholderiales bacterium. GTDB lineage: Bacteria > Pseudomonadota > Gammaproteobacteria > Burkholderiales > SG8-39 > SCGC-AG-212-J23. The sequence goes on from DASYPG010000565.1 coordinate 13,526, forward strand.
TCGCGCCTGCGCCGACAATTACCTCGGCGCCAAGGTGGTCGGCCTCAACGTGAAGCATCTGTACGCGCTGACCTTCGGCGTGGGATCGGCCTGCGTCGCCGTGGCGGGCTGCGCGCTCGTGCTGCTGGTCGACGTGACGCCGGGGCTCGGCCCCTATTACACGCTGCTCGCTTTCGTCATCGTGATCGTCGGCGGGCTCGGATCGATGGGGGGAGCGCTCCTCGGCGGCGTGCTGATCGGCGTCTCGGAGGCGGTGGCGGGCCTGTTCATCGCGCCCTCGGCGAAGAGCATGTTCAGCTTTGGCCTGCTGATTCTCGTGCTGCTGCTGCGCCCCCAGGGCCTGCTCGGGAAGCGGGCTTGAGCCGCAGCCGCGTCGCGCTGGCGCTGCTTCTCGCCGCCCTTGTAGCGCTTCCCGCCTTCGCGGGGCCCTACGCGCTCTCGGTCGCGACGCTGATTCTCTACTTCGCCTACACCGGCCAGGCCTGGAACGTGATGATGGGATTCGCCGGGCAGCTTTCGCTCGGCCATTCGCTCTACGTCGGCGTCGGCGCGTACACCGCCGGCGCGATCTTTTTCCATTACGGCATCGGCCCATGGGCCGGGCTGTGGGCGGCGATCCTGCTCTGCATGGCGCTCGGCGTTGTGATCGGCTTTCTCGCCTTCCGCTTCGGCATCTCGGGGGTGTATTTCGCGCTCCTCACCATCGCCTTCGCCGAGTTCACGCGCATCGGCTTCGACCATCTCGACTGGGTCGGCGGCCCGGGCGGCATGTTCCTGCGCGTGGCGCAGCGCGACACCTGGGACATCGCCAATTTCCGCGGGCCGCCGCTCATGTATTACTACTCGATCCTCGTGCTCGCCTCCCTCGCCTTCCTCGTGTGCTATTTCCTGTTGAAATCGAGGGCGGGCTATTACTGGCAGGCGATCCGCGAGAACGAGGACGCTGCCCAAGCGCTGGGCATCAATACCTTCCGCTGGAAGGTGTACGCGGTGGCGCTGAGCTCGGCGATGACCGCGGTGGCGGGAGTGTTCTTCGCCTTCTACTACAACAACCTCTTCCCCGAGCAGATCTTCAACGTCAGCCGCTCGATCGAGATCATCCTCGGGCCGATCATCGGCGGCCTCGGCACCCTGTTCGGCCCGATCCTCGGCGCGGCGGTGCTGACCCTGCTCTCGGACGGCATCACCGAGCTCCTCGCCGCGCTCGGCTGGGAGATTCCGGGCGTGAAGCAGGTGTTCTACGGCGTGGTGCTGCTCGCCGTGGTGATGTTCCTGCCCCACGGCATCTGGCCCGCGCTCGCGCGAAGATTGAAGCTCGATGCTTGAGGTGAAGAACATCTCGAAATCGTTCCGCGGCTTGCGCGCGGTGCGCGACGCCTCGTTTACCGTACCGGAAGGCGACATCAACGGCCTGATCGGCCCGAACGGCGCCGGCAAAACCACGATCTTCAACATCATTGCCGGCGTGTACGCGCCCGATTCCGGCGAGATTTATTTCAATGGGAACCGCATCCATGGGCTTCGCCCAGATCAGGTGTGCGCCGCGGGCATCGGCCGCACCTTTCAGATCGTGAAGCCGTTCGCCGGGCTTTCCGTGCTCGACAACGTCATCGTCGGCGCCCTGCATCGCTCCAAGGGAATGGCCGAAGCCCGCAGCCTTTCCCAGTCCATTCTGAAAAAGCTGAACCTCGACGCCAAGCGCGACCTGCCTGCGTCCGCGCTCACCCTGCCCGACCGCAAGCGCCTCGAGGTCGCCCGCGCGCTCGCCACGCGCCCGCGCCTGCTTCTCCTCGACGAGGTCATGGCAGGGCTCAGGCCGACCGAGTGCGACGAGATGGTCGAGGTGTTCCGCGAGCTCAACCGCTCCGAGGGCCTCACCATCCTCCTCATCGAGCACGTGATGCGCGCGGTCATGGCGCTGGCCAAGCACATCGGTGTGCTGCATCACGGCGAGGTCATCGCGCGCGGCACGCCGGCCGAAGTCGTGCGCAACCCCGCGGTGCTCGAGTGCTACCTCGGCGAGGAGACCGAGGTCTGACATGCTGAAGATCGAAAGCCTGGACCTGTTCTACGGCGATGCGCAGGCGCTCGACGCCGTCTCGCTCGAGGTCGCGCAAGGCGAGATCGTCGCGATCATCGGCGCGAATGGCGCCGGCAAGTCCTCGCTCATCCGCACCATCGCCGGGATCGAAAGGCCCCGCGCGGGCACCATCCGCTTCAAGGACCGGCGCATCGACGGGCTCGAGCCGCACCAGATCTGCAATCTCGGCATCGGCCAGGTCGCCGAGGGCCGCCAGGTGTTCCCGACGCTCTCGGTGCTGGAGAACCTGCAGATGGGCGCGCTGCTGCCGCGCGCTCGCGCCGCCGCCCGGCAGGCGCTGGAGGACGTGTTCGCCATGTTCCCGCGCCTCGCCGAGCGCCGCCACCAGCCCGCCGGCACCCTCTCCGGCGGCGAGCAGCAGATGCTCGCCATCGGCCGCTGCCTCGCCGGCCAGCCCGAGCTCATCATGTTCGACGAGCC
>DASYPG010000566.1:0-4967 GCA_036006885.1 Burkholderiales bacterium
AGCACGAGGTCGTTGCCCTCGCCGTGCTCGACCTTGGGGCGAAGGCGCAGGAGCGCTTCCTTGGTCGCCTGCAGCGTGAGCGGCGCGTGGCTCGCGACGAGGCGGGCGATCTCTTCGGCGCGCTTCAGCAACGTTTCTTGATTCTCACTTAATTCCATAACCAAACCCTTGGCCAGCGCTTCGTCCGCCTCGATGAGCCGCGCCTGGAACACGATGTCCATCACCAGCGCCGGGCCGACGAGATAGACGAGCCGGTTGTAGCTCGGCAGCGAAAGGCAGTTGCCGAGGGTGCGCGCCACCGGGAAGCCGTACCTCATGCTACGCGAGGCGATGCGCAGGTCGCAGCACGCGGCGATGCTCGCGCCGCCGCCGGTGCAGGCGCCGTTGATCGCGGCGATCGTCGGCACGCGGCAGCGCTCGATCGCGTTCATGACGCGGTCGATGCGCGCCTCGTAGGCGAGCGCATCCTCCTCCTTGTCGAAGGTGCGGAACTGCGAGATGTCGGTGCCCGCGGCGAAGGCCTTGTCGCCGCCGCCGGTGATCAGGATCGCCCGGATCGAGCGGTCGGCGTTGGCGCCGTCGCAGATCTCGGCCAGGCGCTCGTACATCGCGAAGGTGAGCGCGTTGCGGGCCTGCGGCCGGTTGAAGGTGACGTACGCGACGCCGTCGCGCACTTCGTGGAGCAGCTCGTCCATGGGGTTGGCTTTCGGTGTGTTTCGTTGATGCTACCATCGCCGCCAGGAGGAGTGACTCTATGCACAAGCTGGTCGTTGGCGCGCTGCTCGCCGCGGCGTCCGCTGTCGCCGTCGCGCAGGCGAAGTACCCGCAGAGGATGGTGGAAGTGGTGGTGCCGTACGCGCCGGGCGGCGGCACGGACAACCTGATGCGCATGATCACCGGCATCATCGACGAGAACAAGTGGTCGCCGGTGCCGCTCAACGTGAACAACCGCGCCGGCGGCTCGGGCGCGATCGGATACAACTACCTCATCAACAAGAAGGGCGACGCGCACACCATCGCGGGCGCGACGCCGATGATCGTGTCGGGCAAGATCGAGGGCCGGCTGCCGGGCGACCACCGCGACGTCATGACCGCGCTCATGATCGTGGCGATCGACGAGCTCATGCTCTCGGTGCGCAACGAGTCGCCGTACAAGACGATCGATGATTTCGTCAAAGCGGCGCGCGCCAAGCCCGCCAGCCTCACCGTGGGCGGCACCGCGACCTTCACCGAGGATCACATCTTTACCTACCTTTTCGAGCAGGCGGCCAAGGTCAAGGTGAAATACGTGCCGTTCAACTCCGGCGGCGAGGTGACCACCGCGCTCATGGGCGGCCACATCGATGCCGGCGTCATGAATCCGAACGAGATCATCGCGCAGATCGAGGCGGGCAAGGCGAAGAACCTGGCGGTGGCGTCGAAGAAGCGCCTCGCCGACGCGCCGGAGGTTCCCACCTTCGCAGAGAAGGGCTACGTCTTCTACTGGGAGCAGATGCGCGGCGTGGTCGGGCCGGCCGGCATGTCTGCCGACGCCGTGAAGTGGTGGGTCGACACCCTGCGCAAGGTGGTGAAGACCGAGAAGTGGCAGAAGGACTACATCAAGCGCAATCTGCTCACGCCGACCGACTGGACCGGCGAGGAGGCGAACAAGTACCTCGACGGCCTGCGCGAGAAGTACGCCGAGGCGCTGAAGGGAATGAAGGCCGCCGCGGCTGCATCGAAGTGACGAGTGCGTGCCGCTGACCGCATAGCCGCGGCACTCCTCCTCGTCTTCGCCGTCGCGTTCGCCGCGGGGGCGCTCGAGTACTACGAGTACTGGGGCGCCGGCGGTCCGGGGCCTGCGTTCCTGCCGTTCTGGCTGGGCGTCGTGATGTCGCTGCTCGCGCTCATGATGCTGGCGAGGGCGCTGCGCAACCCGGATCCGGGCGAGGCCTGGCTGCCGCGCGGCGAGGGGCTCAGACACACGCTCGCGGTGCTCGGCTTCACGACCGCGTTCATCGCGCTGCTCAAGGTCGTCGGCATGATCCTGGGCACGGCGCTGTTCCTCGCCGCGCTGGTGCGCTATCTCGGCCGGCACCGCTGGCGGGTGACGCTCGCCGTCGCGCTCGCCGCGGCGGGCTTCAACTGGCTGGTCTTCGTGCACTGGCTGCGCGTTCCCTTCCCCGAGGCCGGAATATGGATTTTTTGACTCACCTCGGCATGGGGTTCGGCATCGCCCTGACGCCGTTCAACCTCATGATGGCGGTGGCCGGCGTGCTGGTCGGCATGCTGATCGGCGCGCTGCCCGGCGTGGGGCCGCCTTCGGGCGTGGCGATGCTGCTGCCGCTCACGTTCGGCATGGAGCCGACCTCCGGGATCATCATGCTCGCGGCGATGTACGCCGGCACGATGTACGGCGGCACCATCACCTCGGTGCTGATCAACACGCCGGGGGAGTCCGCCTCGGTGGTGACCTGCCTGGACGGCTACCAGATGGCGCTGCAGGGGCGGGCCGGACCCGCGCTCGGCATCGCCGCGCTCGGCTCGTTCATCGCCGGCACCATCGGCGTCGTGCTGCTGATGCTGGTGTCGCCGCTGCTCGCCAGGTGGGCGCTGTCCTTCGGTCCGCCCGAGAGCTTCGCGCTCATGCTGCTCGGCCTCACCACCGTGACGCTGCTCGGCGGCGACGATCCGCTCAAGGGCTACATCAGCATGCTGCTGGGGCTGATGCTCGCGATGGTGGGCTTCGACATCATCTCGGGCGAGGCGCGCTACGGCTTCGGCATCCCGGAGATGATGGACGGCGTCGACTTCCTGCCGGTCGCGATCGGCCTGTTCGGCCTCGGAGAAGTGCTGGCCGGGGCGCAAGAGAAGGGCGGGCCCCAGGTGAAAGGCAAGCTGCGCCTGCGCGACGTGCTGCCGAGCCTCTCCGACTGGGCGATGAGCAAGTGGTCGATCGCGCGCGGCACCGTGCTCGGCTTTGCGGTCGGCATGCTGCCCGGCGCGGGACCGACGGTGGCCTCGTTCCTCTCCTATACGGTGGAGAAGAAGGTGTCGAGGACGCCGGAGAGATTCGGCAAGGGCGCGATCGAGGGCGTGGCCGCGCCCGAGTCGGCGAACAACGCCGCCGCCACCGCCGCGATGGTGCCGATGCTGACGCTCGGCATTCCCGGCTCGGCGACCACCGCGATCATGCTCGGCGGCCTGATGATGTGGGGGCTGCGCCCCGGACCGATGCTGTTCGAGAAGAACCCGCAGTTCGTGTGGGGACTGATCGCCTCGCAGTACATCGCGAACTTCATGCTGCTCATCGCGAGCACCGCGCTGATCCCGCTCTTCGTGCGGGCGCTGCGGATTCCCTACAGCATCCTGATGCCGCTCATCATCGTCTTCTGCGTCACCGGCGCCTACTCGCTCAAGAACAACGTCTGGGACGTCGGCCAGATGCTGGTGTTCGGCGTGGTCGGCTATTTCATGAAGAAGCTCGGCTACTCGCCCGCTGCGCTGGTGCTCGCGCTGGTGCTCGGCCCGCTCGCCGAGCGCGCGCTGCGCCAGTCGCTCATCATCTCCGACGCCGGGGTCGGCATTTTCTTCACGCGCCCGATCTCCGCCGTCCTCATGGTGCTCGCGCTCGCCGCCATCGCGGTGCCGCTGGCGAAGTGGGGTCGGACTCTGCTTTCAAGAAGCTAATCAGGGACAGACCACGTTCATGTCGACATTCATCCGCTTGTTCGCAGCCATGGTTGCGTTTTCATTCTTGACTTCATTGCATACGGGATCGTTCGCACAGGGCTATCCCGCCAAACCCGTGACCTTCATCGTGCCGTTTCCGCCGGGCGGCGGCACCGACATCTCGGCGCGTACGGTCGCGGCCAAGCTGACCCAAAACTGGACGAAGTCGGGAGGCCACTCGGTGATCGTCGAGAACCGCGCAGGCGCGGCCGGAATCCTCGGCGCGGACGCGGTGGCGAAGGCGCGGCCCGACGGCTACACGCTGCTCATCGTGAACGTCGGCATCACCTCGATCAACCCGACGCTCTATCCCAAGCTGCCGTACGACCCGGACAAGGCGTTCGCGCCGATCTCGCTCATCTGCGAGCTGCCGTTCGTTCTGATGGCGAGCCCGTCGTTCAAGCCGGGGTCGGTGAAGGAGCTGGTGGCGTTCGCCAGGGCGAATCCCGACAAGGTCACCTTCGCGAGCTCGGGGCAAGGCGGCTCGCCGCACCTGACCGCGGAGCTCTTCCAGCTCGCCACAGACACGAAGCTCACGCACGTGCCGTACAAGGGCGGCGGACCGGCGATGACGGACCTGATGGCGGGGCACGTGGATCTGCTATTCGCTTCGGTGCTCGAAGGCTCGGGTCACATCAAGGCCGGGAAGCTCAAGGGACTCGCGGTGACGCACGCGAAGCGCTCCCCCGCCCTGCCGGACGTGCCGACCCTTGCCGAGGTCGGGGTCGCGAACGCCGAGTCGGGGTCATGGATCGCGCTGCTCGCGCCGGCCGCGACGCCCGCTGCCATCATCGACAAGGTCGCCGCTGAGGTGAAGGAGGCGGTGTCGGCGCCCGACGTGCGCGAAAAGCTGATCGCCCAGGGCGCCGTGCCGCAGGCGAGCACGCCGAAGGAACTCCAGGCGCTGATCGACAAGGACCGCGAGCGCTACGGCAGAATCATTCGCGAAAAAGGCTTGAAGCCGGAGTGACTCACTGCCTCATGTCGGTGCCCGGCTCCATCCGCTTGAGCGCGTGGTTCAGGAATTCTGCGATCTGCGCGATGTCGCTGCGGGGGATGCGGGTGTCCTGGGTGCTGTGGTCCGCGAAGTGCGCGCGCACGAGCGCCACCTGGTTCACGGGATCGATGGCGGTCTCCCAGCTCGCCGCGAGCTTCTGCTTCTCTGGAAGCGGCGGCAAGGCAGAGCGCACGCGATCGTCCTGGATCGTGCGGCGCGCGGCGCGGAGGGCGTCGATGAGCCGCTCGGCGTCCTCGTA
>DASYPG010000567.1:0-5508 GCA_036006885.1 Burkholderiales bacterium
CGTCACGCGGACCGGAGCGCGGAAAAAGCGTTGTCTTGAGCGCACATACACCGCCGTCGGCCTACCATATACAGGCCCTCCACGGTGCTCGTGGCCCGATATCTAGTGGTAGACGGTGCTCGCTCAGTACGTGCTGCGGGCGAGCGCGTGCTGCCGCTCCGCCCGGCCCCGGCGCGCGTCGCGCAGCAGCTCGGCCACCTCGGTGTGGCCGAAGCGCAGCGCGAGCTCGACCGGGGTGTCGCCCTCGCGCGTGGCGACGCCGGCGTCGGCGCCGTTGGCGAGCAGCAGCTCGATCATCGGCACGCTGCCCTTCATCGCGGCGTAGGCGAGGGGAGTGTAGCCATTGTCGTGGCGCAGGCTCGGGTCGAAGTTCATCGACAGCACCTTCTCGGCGTAGCCGAGGTTCCCCTTCTCGATGGCGTAGAACAGCGCCCGGATCCCCTCGCGGCTCTTTTCCCTGGGCCGCGCCTCGAGCCCGGTCGGAAAGAGCTTCACCAGGTGGTTCACCAGGCCCACGCCGACCAGCGCGACCAGGGCGATGATGATCGGCACCTTCGACACGCCGAGGCCGTCGGCGATCTGCTCGGGCATGTTGGCGCCCGCGATGAGCAGCACCACGGCGACGAAGAAGAAGAACTTGAGGTAGAGAAACAGCCCAATGATCACCATGATGGCGAGCACCGCGACCACCGCGGAGGAGCTCACGCCGAGCCTCTGCTCGACGTAGTCCTGCGGCAGGTTGGCGAGCAGCGCGGTGAGCGCGATGAGGCCCATCAGCACCAGCTCGCGGATCCGCAGGCGCGTGAGAAAATCGACCTTTCCGTAGCGTGCCGCCATGCTCCCTCCGGAGGCGGCATTCTATAGAATTCCCTGTTCATTCCATGTCCAAGGCCTTCACGAAAGAGGACACCGAGGCGCCCGAGGAGGAGCTCGAAGCGCCGGAGCTTCCCGCGGGCGGCAAAAATTACATATCCGCTGCCGGCTTCGCGCGGCTGAAGGCCGAGCTGCGTGAACTAGTCGAGGTCGAGCGTCCCGGGGTGGTGAAGACGGTCGCGTGGGCGGCGTCGAACGGCGATCGCTCCGAGAACGGCGACTACATCTACGGCAAGAAGCGCCTGCGCGAGATCGACCGGCGCGTGCGCTTCCTCATCAAGCGGCTCGAGAACGCCGAGGTCGTGAACAGCGCCGGGCGCGACACCGACCAGGTCTTCTTCGGCGCCACGGTGCGCGTGCGCTCCGCCGCCGGCGAGCGCAGCGTCACCATCCTCGGCCTGGACGAGGTCGATCCCGCGCACGGCGTGGTGTCGTGGCTCTCGCCGATCGCCAAGGCGCTGATCAAGGCGCGCGAGGGCGACACCGTGATCCTGCGCGCGCCCTCGGGCGAGGAGCGGCTGGAGATCCTGGAAGTGCGCTACCCCGCGGGCTAGCCGGCGGTGTAGAAGTCCACCACCTCGACCAGGCGCTCCGCGCTCACGCTCTTGTCGAAGTATGCCACCGCGCCCAGTCGCTTCGCGTGCGCCTCGAGCTGCGCGTCGACGCTCAGGAAGATGACCGGGATGTCGCGCACCGCCGGGTCGGCGCGCAGCGCCGCCACGAACTCGTCGCCGCTCATGTAGGGCAGCTGGATGTCGGCGATGATGAGCTGCGGCGAGCGCTCCACCACGAGCTTGCCGGCCTCCACCGCGTCCTCCGCGGACAGCACCTCGTAGCCCGCCAGCGTGAGGTAGCGCTCGAGCAGCACCCGCAGGTCGGGCGAATCCTCGAGCAGCAGGATCGGGCCCTTCGCCATATCCGCCAGAGCATACCCGATGCGGCGCGGCTACTTCTGCTTGAAATCGCCCGCGGTGACCAGCGAAAGCTTGTCCGGGTCGAAATTGCGCCTGAGTGCGGCGTTGACCTGCGCCGGGGTGAGCGCGGCGATCTTCGCCTCGAAGTCGACGTCCCACGCGAAGGTGCGCTTCATGAAGAGGTACGAGCTCAGGCGGTTGGCGAGCGCGCGGTCCTGCGTGCGCGTCATGCGCCGCTGCTCGAGCAGCGCCTGCTTGCCGGCCTTGATCTCCTCGGCGCCGAAGCCGTCGCGCACCGCGCGCACGAGCTCCTCGCGGATCGCGCGCTCGACGCGCTCGCGGTTCTGCGGCGCGAAGATCGCGCCGATGCGGAAGCTGCCGGCCTGGTCGAACGCGCTGGCGTTGAAGCTGGTGAAGGTGCTGTAGGACAGTCCTTCCTTCTCGCGCACGCGCCCGGGCATGCGCGCGGTCGAGGAGCCGCCGAGGAGGTAGTTGGCGAGCACCAGCGCGGGGAAGTCCGCATTGTCGTCGCGCAGCGCGAGGTTGAGGCCGGCGCGCAGCACCGCGTTGGCCTTGTCGGGTGTGAGCACCTCTTTCTCGGTCGCCGGGCGCTCGAAGTAGCGCGACGGCACGCGCACGAAGGGGCTCGGGCTGCGCCAGTCGCCGAACAGCTCGTCGACCACACGCGCGAGCTCGTCGGGATCGAACTCGCCCACCGCGGTGAATTCGGCGCGCGTGGCGCCGACGAGCTCGCGGTAGCACGCCACCGCTTCCTCGAGCGTCGCCGCGCGCAGCCATTCGATGCGCTCCTCGACGTCGGGAGTGTAGTTCGGGTGGCCCTTGGGATAGAGCGAGAGGTGGCGCGCGAGCTGCAGGCTTGCCTGCGCCGAAGGATCGGTGCGCTGCGATTCGGCGCCCGAGAGCGCCACGCGCTTCAGCTCGTCGAACTCCGCGGGCGCGAACGCCGGCTCGCGCAGCACCTCGGCGACGAGGCGCAGCGTCGCCACCAGGTTCTCGCGCCGCACATCGATGCTCGCGCCGTCGCCGCTCACCGAGACGCTCGCGTTCAGCTTCTCGAACGCGTCCTTGATGTCGGCGCGGGTCTTCTTCTGCGTGCCGCGCATGAGCATGCCGCCGGCGAAGCTGCATGCCACCTCGCGGTTGGTCAGGGTCTTCTCGTCGCCCCAGTGCAGCGCGAGCGTCGCGATGACCCGGCCGCCGCGAGTGGTCTTCGGCAGCAGCGCGGCCTGGATGCCGTTGGAGAGGTTCTTGCGTATTACGCGCGACTCGATGTTCTTGGGCGAGGGATCAAAGGCCTCGCCCAGGCGCACGCCCTCGGACTCCCCCTTGAACGCGTCGAGCGCCGCTTGCCATTCCCGCGACGGGGGGATATCAGCGCGATCAGGCGCCTCGGTCGGCACGAACGTCCCGAGCACGCGGTTGGCGGGCTTGAGATAGTGCTCGGCCGCGCGCTGCACGTCGGCGAGCGTGACCTTCTTCAGGCGCTCGCGGTAGAGGAAGAACAGTCGCCAGTCGCCGATCGCCGCGAACTCGGAAAGGGCGCGCACGTAGCTGCCGGTATCGAGCTGCGTCTTCTCGAAGTCGTTCAGCAGCATGGTGCGCGCGCGCTCCACTTCTTCGGCCCGGATCGGGTCGCTTTTCAGGCCTTCGACCGTCGCGATGAGCGCCTCGCGCGCCGGATCGAGCTTGCCGTCCTTCGGCAGCGAGGCGCCGAAGTAGACGAAGCCGGGATCGTGCAGCCCGCGCTCCGCGCCCCACGCGTGGCTCGCGAGGCCCTTCTGCACCAGCGCGCGGTGCAGGCGGCCGGAGGGCACGTCGCCGAGCACGTTGGTGAGGACGTCGATGGCGGGATAGTCGGGATGGTGGCCGGCCGGCACGCGGTAGAGCGTCGACACGACCTGGTTCTCGCCCACGCGCCGCAGGGTCACCTCGCGCTCGCCGTCCTGCGTCGGCTCCTCGGTGTAGAAGCTCGGCAGCTTGCGCTTGGGCTTCGGAATCGGCCCGAAGTGCTTCGCCACCAGCTCGAGCGCCTTCTTCTCGTCGAACTTGCCGCCGACGATGAGCACGGCGTTGTCGGGCTGGTACCAGGTGCGGTAGAACGCCTGCAGTTTCTCGATCGGCACCTGCTCGATGTCGGCCCGCTGGCCGATGATCGCGTTGCCGTAGTTGTGCCAGGGGAAGGCGAGCTGCTGCATGCGCTGGAATAGCACCGCGCCGGCGTTGTTCTCGCCCATCTCGAACTCGTTGCGCACCACGGTCATCTCGGCGTCGAGGTCCTTCCTGGAGATGAACGAGTTCACCATGCGGTCGGCTTCCATGCCGAGGGCCCAGTCGAGATTGCTCGCGGTGGCGGCGAAAGTCTCGAAGTAGGTGGTGCGGTCGTTCGAGGTGGTGCCGTTCCAGCGCGCGCCGCGGCTGGTGAACTCTTCTTTCACGTTCGGGTGGCGCTTCGAGCCCTTGAAGAGCAGGTGCTCGAGCAGGTGCGCCATGCCCTTCTCGCCATAGCCCTCGTGGCGCGAGCCCACGAGGTAGGCGACGTGCACGGTAGTGGTGTCGCTTCCGGGATCGGGCACCGTGAGAACGCGCAGGCCGTTTGCCAGGCGGTATTCGGTGACGCCTTCAATCGAAGCTGCTTTTTGGAGGAGTGCCGGCGAGGCCTTCTGCGCCGGCTGCGGCGGCGCAGCACCCTGCTGCGCGAAAGCGGCGGCTGCGAAGAACAGCAGGAAGGCGGCGGCGAGGAGCCGGTTTGTCATAAGAGCCAGTCGAACACGTGCGGCGCGAGGGGACCGGAGGCGATCGTAGCGGAGGTGCAGCGATAGCGCCATGCCAACAAAAGAAAAGGAAGCGACCCGCAAGCTGCGGCGGCCGCTTCCTTTCGCTTGGGGAACCGGAAGTGGTCTATTTCTTCTGGCTCTGCGCGCGCACGCAGCTCTTGAGCTCGTCGCCGGTCTTGTCCTTGCACGCCTCGCGGATCTTGGCGCGCTGCTCCTTGGCGTGCGCCGCGCGTTCCTTCACCCGCGCCTCGCATTTCGCCGGGTCCTGCTCCTGCGCACAGTATTCGCGGCGCATGCAGTCGCGCCCCTCGGTGCCCTTCTTGCCCTCGCAGGCTTGGCGCGCCTTCTTTGCCCTGGCGAGGCGCTCCTCGCAGGCCTTGGGGTCTTTCGCCTTCGAGCAGTCGATGCGCCGTTCTGCCTTCGGTTTGGGCGCGTCCGAAGGCGCCTGGGCGAAAACCGGGGCGCAGAACGCCAGCAGGGCGGTTGGGAGCAGGATCCTGAGCATGGAATCTCCTTTTGGTCGGTGGGAGGCCCGGGGAGGGCCTCGCCCTACAACGCACCGACCCGCCGCCGCGCTGACAGCAAGACGCAAAATATTCCCGCTTCAGCCCGCCTGCTTCAGCATGGTGCCGGCGTCGGACACCTCGAATTTGCCGGGGGCTTCGACGTTCAGCTGCTTCACCACGCCGTTGTCCACCAGCATCGAGAAGCGGTTCATGCGCGTACCCATGCCGCGGGCGTTGAGGTCGAGCTCAAGGCCGAGCGCCTTGGTCCAGGCAGCGCTGCCGTCGGCTAGAAACCTGATCTTGCCGAGCGCCTTCTGGTCGCGGCCCCAGTGCGCCATGACGAAAGCGTCGTTGGTGGCGACGCACCAGATCTCGTGCACCCCTTTCTTCTTCAGCGCCTCGGCGTTCTGCGCGTAGCCC